>NZ_BAABFL010000415.1:0-17055 GCF_039540975.1 Kistimonas scapharcae | reverse complement strand
TTTGCCTGAAGAGCACAGGGGACGCTCTCTTCATTCAATTTAGCCTTACTTCTTCAGATCGTTAAGCGGGAGTTAAGGTCTATTATTCGGACTTTTTTTATTCCTAACCAGAATGAACCGACTCGCCTTAAACTACGCAGATCAAATGAACAAAGAACTGGAAGAAAAAAACAGCCATTTAGAAAAAGCAAACAAAATAAAATCAGAATTTCTCGCCGTAGTCAGCCACGAGCTCAGAACCCCACTGACCTCAATTAAAGGGGCCCTTGGAATTGCCCAAAAACTCTCTCACCAACTGCCACAAGAAACACAAAACATACTCGATATTGCACATAAAAACAGTGAGCGACTCAGCCATCTGGTGAATGATATTCTGGATGTGGAAAAACTGGCTGAAGACAAAATCACATTTGACATCACCACCATTAATGTCGACGAATTCATTAAAGAACTTACGAAAAACCAGTCTGTCTACTGCACAATGCACCATTCAAACATTGTTTTTGATGGTAATGCCACAGGCGTAAAAATTAACGCTGACAAAGCCAGACTGGATCAGGTGATCACAAACCTCGTATCGAATGCCGCCAAGTTCTCCCCTGAAAACAGTGATATCATCATACGCACTCAAGCGAAAGATAAAAAATTAAGAATAGAAGTAATTGATCAAGGACCAGGCATCCCTGACGATTTCAAAGAGAAAATTTTTCAACGATTCTCCCAGGCAGACTCATCCTCCACACGCTCAGCCCAAGGAGCAGGCCTTGGCCTCTATATCTGCAAAAAAATCATAACAAACCTGGGCGGGCGCATTAATTTTGAAAACAATAAGACTAAAGGAAGTGTTTTTTATATTGAGTTTGACTTATAAAACAATCAGAAGAAAAACAAGGCTTCACAAAGCCCTCTGTTGTATTAATCACAAAAACGGTTTATTCAGCTTTTGCAACCAGAAGCCATCAGAAATAAAAATACCTATGCATGCGCAATTTACTCAAACCTTTTTTCTGCCAAAAGCCCCTCAATATGATTAATGATCATCTCCACCCGTTGAGGCACCTGCTGAAACCGGCGCTTAAGCAAATAAAGGGTTTCACTCACAGGATTTGATAAGTGATGCACGGCAATGCTCGCCTGCTGCGGGAATGCCGCCACCGCATGAGCGGGTAATACGGTAAACCCAAGGCCTCGACTCACCGGCTCGAGAATCAGTCCGATCTGGTTTGAGAATCCGCGCTGTGTAAACTGGCTAATCTGTTCAAAACAGGGAAAGTTGGCGCCCAGCAAAAGGGATGCATGGTGTGCACCATCCGGGTGATTAATAAACCCCAGCCTTTCCAGTGCTTCCCAGGTGACAGCCCCACCCCCAGCAGGCATCGCCAGCAACAGCGGCTCACTGCTTATCGGCACACAGCTAAGCTCTGCTCGCGTACTGGTACGCGTCACAAATCCCAGGTCCCGCCGGTTTTCAACCAATGACTGCTCCACACTGTCATTAGGCGCAAAGACATAATCCATCGATAACCCCGGATGCGCCCGCTGATAGTCCAACAAAGCCGGATATAACTTCAGCCCAAGACTCCCTGGGGAAGCAATTCGAATCACGCCCTCCCAGGGGGAGTCTGTCCGGACGCTGCGATCCAGCTCACCCAGCATCGCCAGCGCCTGCCGGGCTTGCCGGTGAACCTGCTGTCCTGCATCGGTGAGATCAAACTGCTTGCCACGCCGATTCAACAATACACACCCGTAGTAGTCTTCCAGCTTACGGATATGTTGACTGACACCCGGCTGGGTCATGGCCAGCTTCTCGGCCGTTCGCGTGAAATGACCGGTTTCCACCAGCGCACAGAAGGTTTGCAACCAAAGAAGATTAACCATAACAAGTTATTATCAAAAACAGTCCAAATGATAATTTAACTATTTAAAACGGCGTTTATACACTCTGCCCATCGATTTTAAAAACACATGAGAGAGAACAGATTATGACGCCTTATCCACGCACATTTTCCCATATCGGTATTTCAGTCACCGATCTGGACAAAGCCGTAGAATTCTACACACAGGTGTTGGGCTGGTACCTGATCATGAAACCGACAGAAATCACTGAAGATGACTCTGCCATCGGCCAGATGTGCACCGACGTCTTTGGTGCGGGCTGGGAGCGTTTCCGCATCGCCCACCTGTCAACCGGCGACCGGATTGGCGTGGAACTGTTTGAATTCAACAATGCAGTGCAGCGTGAAGACAACTTTGAATACTGGAAAAGCGGCGTGTTCCACTTCTGTGTCCAGGATCCTGATGTAGAAGGGCTGGCTGCACGAATTGTAGAGGCCGGTGGTAAGCAGCGGATGCCGGTGCGGGAATACTATCCGGGCGAGAAGCCTTACCGAATGGTGTATATGGAAGACCCGTTTGGCAATATTCTGGAAATCTACAGCCATAGCTACGAACTGACGTATAGCACTGGTGCTTACTAAGCACCGCCTGGCTGCCAGCTCCTACTGACTGGCAGCCAACACTTAACCACCAATCTGTGCCAACTGCCGCGTAGTCCCCGTATACCCATGCTCCAGAAAGTGCCCATCCTGCTTAAAGTTCAACTGTCGGCGAATATCCGCAACCAGCGCCTCCAGATCATCATCAGACTGAAGCAACGGGCGCAGGTCGTAACCGCCATCCGCAAAAAGACACAATTGCAATTGACCGGTGGCACTGACACGCAGCCGGTTGCATTGACGACAAAAGTCCGGTGAATAGGGCATGATCAAACCGATTCGCCCCTGATAATCCGGATGACAGAATTCCTGGGCAGGACCTGCATCAGCAAGACGTATGACTTCTGTCCAGCCCCGTGCCACCAGCTGTTCACGAATGACCGTTCCAGACACATGGTGTTGCTGAAAGAATTCACGGTGGTCGCCGGTTTCCATGAGCTCGATAAAACGCACACTGACCGGCTGCACCTTGATCCAGTCAAGGTAGCGATCCAGATCACCGTCGTTCAGACCACGCATCAATACCGCATTGACCTTCGCTCCCGTCAGGCCACGCTCAAAGGCTTTCTGCATACCGGTCAGGATCTCCTGAAGCCGGTCATGCCCAGTAATCGCCTGAAAGGTGCGCGGATCAAGGCTGTCGACACTGAGATTCAAGGCATCCAACCCTGCATCCAGCCAGCCATCTATACGCTGCGGCAACTTGTAACCATTGGTGGTAACAGCTACTTTTCGAATACCCGGTACAGATTTTATGGTATGGATAATGTCGGTGAAATCGCGCCGCAGCGAAGGCTCTCCACCGGTCAGGCGGATTTTTTCGGTACCCAGGCGTGCAAACGCCGTCACCAGACGACGAATTTCGGGCAACGTCAACGCATCACCATGATGGTGGTCTTGGCAGCCATCCGGCAGACAGTAGTTACAGCGGAAGTTGCACAGGTCAGTGACTGACAGGCGCAAATAGGGAAATGTCCGTCCCTGACGGTCTTGCAATACGGTCATGGAACACCTTTCCAAGATCGGGAGGCCAGAGAATTTCTTCTCAGGCCCTGGCGGCAGGTCAACAAATGCTGACAGCCACGGCTGTAGAACCCTGTACCTGTATCAGGTATTTAGGCAGAACAGCTCGGCGCTCATTGTTATGTCTCAAACGCATCATAACGCGACTTGGATAGAAGAAGCTATTGTGAAATAGCGTCAGGCCAGACCGGCCTTGCGCAATAGACATTGCGCTGCTTGTACCCCTTGCTGCAACCAGCCGCTGTCGCTGCCGGCGGTCACCAGTTGGAACCCCTTCTGCGCCATTGCCACGGCATACTCCGCTGAAAGGCAATGCATCCCAGCCGGGACGTTATAGTGCTGCGCCCTTGCCAGAATATGACCAATGGCATCCAGCACCGGCTGCTCATAAGTATCTGGCGCAGGCTGGCATCCCAGTGCATACGAGAGATCATAGGGGCCGATATAAACCCCCCCCAGGCCCGGCACCTGCAGAATACGATCAAGATTAGCCAGTGCTTCACGGGTCTCAATCATTGCGATGGGAAGGACATAATCGTTGGCCAGTACAGGATAATCCGCCCCGTAACAAGTTTCTGCCCGCAGCGGGCCAAAGCTTCGCTCACCGGCTGGCGGATAGTGACAATAACGCACCAGCGCCTCCACCTCTTCCGGAGTATTGATCATTGGACAGATAATGCCCCATGCACCGGCATCCAGCATCTTCATCGCCATGTCAGGTGCCAGCCAGGGGATTCGCACCAAGGGCGTTGCAGGCGTGGTTGCAATCGCCTGCAACATCGACAACGCGGTTTCGTAACCAATAGCGCCGTGCTGCATATCAATGGTCAGTGCGTCAAATCCCTGTTGCGCAACCATTTCTGCTGTTAATGCGGATGGCAGCGTTAACCAACTGTTCATGGCGGCCCTGCCATTGCCCCACTGCTCCCGGATTCTGACCGTTTTCATCATACCCAGCCCCCTTGATCCTGCATGAAAGACGCCATTTTAGTCGTCTCATTGAACCTGTTATCGGGAAAAACATAGAATTCAGCAGTCATTATCGACATTCGAATAACAGGAACATTAGCGGCTGACTGAGGATCTTTCCGGGTATACCCTTCAAACGGGCTCATTTGCCGCTATCCTCTGCAGAAATCGCCCATGGAACCGTGCTAATGAATAGATCACTCGCCGCACCCCTTCTGGCACTATCGCTCAGCGTTCCAACAACCTGCCTGGCAGAAGAAGATTCCCCTTACCCACTGGCCGATGCCGAAATGCACTACGTCAATTTCATGCAGGAAAGTGACGGCATGGAGAAACTGTTAAACGCCATGGACCAGGCCGATGTCACCGACACCATGCTGACCGGCATGGCTGTCACCAAGAAGTGGAAAGAGACCGCACCAGAACGTCCACGCTATTACCAGGGGGATGATAGCCCCGTGTACTGGTATGCCGCGACCGATGAGCTGGTAGCACGCGCCATTGAAGGGCTCCCCAAAGAACAGCAAAAACGGTTCCATCCCTTTCTTAGCGGCTTTAACCCCACCGACCTGAACGCGGTGGATCATATTGATCGCATGCTGCAATGGCGTCCCGCCTTCTGGCAAGGGATTGGTGAAGTGCTCACCCGCCATGATGACTTGACCGCGCTGACCGAAGGCGAAAAACCCCGCGCCAACCATGAAGCCATGCACCGGGTTTACCGGCTGGCTGCCAAACACCACCTGCCTGTATTACTGCATACCAATATCACCTCCGCCCGAGAAGATCGTCCTCTTTATCTGAAAGAACTGAAAGAAGCCTTGACCCAGAATCCCAACACAACATTCATCTGGGCTCATGCCGGAACCAGCTCAACCACCATACGCCGTAATGACATGGATTTTCTTCCAACACTGGTGAAACAGTTGTTAAAAGATCACAACAATCTCTACATTCTGCTTTCCTGGACGGCTGAAGAATTGATCTATAAAAAAGAGGGCACGCCAGACCCGGCCTGGGTGAAGATGGTCAAACACTACCCTGATCGTTTCATGCTGGGATCTGACCTTGTGGGTCGCTTTGACAGCCTTCCAAAAACCATGGACGACTTTCAGCCATTTCTGGATGCACTGCCGGAACCCGTCGCACGCAAAGTCGCCAGGGAAAACTTCCTTGATCTGCTACCACGCAACCGATGAGCAAAAGCCCCTTCAGAACATCGGTTTAATTCTCCCGGTACAGACCATACAATGCAGGGTTATTTACCCCGCCGGAATAGCCATGAAGATTACGGTCAATAACGAACCCTATCTCAGCGAAGAAACACTCAGCCTGAGTCAGCTTCTTACCAATCTCGCCATAGAAGGCAATGGCATTGCCGTGGCGGTCAACGAAGATATTGTCAGTCGCAGCCTGTGGGACGGACAGAGCCTGTGTGACGGTGATCGGGTCATCGTCATCAAGGCAACTGCCGGCGGCTGATGACGCTTAGTCAAAACATCGAACACCTCTCTCTTTCTATAACATTAAGTAGACCATCCATGCTGACCATTGCGGATCAATCCTTCACATCCCGCCTGTTACTGGGCACCGGTAAATTCAACGACCAAACGACCATGGTCGATGCCGTCAAAGCGTCTGGCACAGAGCTGGTCACCATGGCCATGAAACGGGTTGATCTGCAACAGCAAGAGGACGATATCCTAGGCCCACTGCAGCAGGCCTGCGATGTTCGACTACTGCCCAACACCTCTGGCGCACGCACCGCAGAAGAAGCCGTCTTTGCGGCCAAACTGGCCCGTGAAGCCCTGCAGACACCACTGCTCAAACTGGAAATCCACCCGGATCCCCGCTACCTGATGCCAGACCCGGTGGAAACCCTGAAAGCTGCAGAAGCGTTGGTCAAACTGGGCTTTATTGTCTTCCCTTACGTGCATGCCGACCCAGTCATCTGTAAACGGCTGGAAGATGCCGGCTGCGCTACCGTCATGCCCCTGGCAGCCCCTATTGGCAGCAACCTGGGCATCCGCACCCGGGATTTCCTCGAAATCATCATTGAGCAAAGCAGTGTGCCGGTGATTGTGGATGCGGGTATCGGCAGCCCGTCCGATGCAGCACAAGCCATGGAAATGGGCGCCGACGCTGTACTGGTCAACAGCGCCATCGCTGTCGCCGGTGACCCAATCAGCATGGCTGATGCCTTCCGCAAGGCTGTGGAAGCCGGGCGCCAAGCCTACGAAAGCGGTTTGGGCGGTCGCCGCCTGGAGGCCGCTGCCACCAGCCCACTGACAGGATTTCTGGACCTATGAGCTTTAGTGATGTTTTTCGGCAGCTTGCCTGGGAAGACCTTAAGCTGCAGATATACCAGAAAACATCGATGGATGTTCAGCGGGCGCTGCGGGCCAGAAAGCGAAACCTGCAGGATTTCATGGCGCTGATTTCACCGGCAGCAGAACCTTTTCTGGAGGAAATGGCCCAGGAAAGCTACCGGTTGACCCGCCAACGTTTTGGTAAAACCATTCAACTGTATGTCCCTCTCTACCTGTCCAACAAGTGCAACAATATCTGCACCTATTGCGGTTTCAGCCTGGATAATCATATCCGCCGGGTCACTCTGTCAACGGAACAGCTGCACAGGGAAGCCCAGGCGATCCGCAAGATGGGCTTTGAGCATGTTCTACTTCTGACCGGTGAGGCGCCAGGGACGGTCGGGATGCCCTATTTCCGCGAAGCCCTCCCCTTGCTGAAAGACTATTTCGCCCATATCAGCATGGAAGTACAGCCACTGGAACAGCTCGAGTATGAAGAGCTGATCAGTCTTGGCATGGACGCGGTGATGATCTACCAGGAAACCTACCACCAGAGCGCCTATGCCCAATACCATCTGCGTGGTAACAAACAGGATTTCTTTTACCGCCTGGAAACCGCTGACCGCCTCGGTAAAGCGGGTATCAAAAAGATCGGCATCGGCTCCCTCATTGGCCTGGAAAACTGGCGTACCGATGTTTTCTTCACCGCTACACACCTGGATTACCTGCAGCGCCACTACTGGCAGACACGGTACTCCATCTCATTCCCTCGCCTTCGCCCCTGTGAAGGCGAAGAGCAACCCCGCTCCCTGATGAACGAACGGCAACTGGTGCAATTGATCTGTGCATGGCGCCTGTTCGCGCCCGAGGTGGAACTGTCACTTTCAACCCGTGAATCACAGGTATTCAGGAACCATGTGGTGAATCTCGGCATTACGACCATGAGTGCAGCGTCCTCTACACAGCCTGGGGGCTATGCTGACCCGGAGCAGAAAGCCCTGGAGCAGTTTGCGATTGATGACAATCGCTCGGCATCGGAAGTCGCCGCCATGATTAAAGCGAGCAATCTGGAAGTGGTTTGGAAAGATCACGAGTTACGCACGCATTGATGCAGGCAATTGGCCGTATTGGACAAGACATGCTCTCGCCCAATACGCCAGGCAATCCCTATCATTTGCCTTTACTACAAGCGGTCTTATGACTGCAGTTTTTCAGCGACAGTGGGCGGAATCATCTGGTAAAGAGAAGAGGCCGCCAGCGGCTTGCCATCCGCCTGCTTGCGCGCCTGCCGCTCTTCCCACATCTTCAGTTTTTTCAGAGGAATCCCGTTTTTACCCAGCTCAAGTTCTCTGACCAGATCCTTCTTGTTCTTGGTCACGATGGTGACCGTGTACCCTTCATCCGTCGCTGTCACTTTGCCGACCTCAACCTTGTCATTCCCTCGCTGGAGTAGTCTTGCCTCCATCAGGGTACGGATTTCGTCGGCTGTATATTCACGATCCATCATGGCCTTGCCATGATGTCCGGACATACCCTTGTGATAGCCACGAACATTACAATGGTTGCCATCATTCTCACCCTGCCATGCCATGGCAGAGCCTGAAGCCATGATTGCCGCCAGAGCCAGTGCTAAAGTTTGCTTTTTCATACGTATCACCTTCTCATGCTGCTTGTTTTATGTGATGGATTGACACCGGCTTACCAACCAGCGCAATTCGCCATCCCTCGACAGCAACAATTAAACCGCCACGGTGTAACCGATTTATCCCAGCCGCTGACTTTATTGTCTAAAAGTGTGACAACCCGGTTTTGGTTAACGACATTCTGCGACATTTTGATACAGCTTACGCCTGTCTCAAGAGAATATAATGGGCACAGTTACGTAAGACAGAAGACCAATGCCATGGATCATCCGGGACACACAGACACCTCAGGCCATATCTTAGTGGTTGACGACCACCACGAGATTCGTGATCTCCTGGGCCGCTACCTGCAGCAGCACGGTTATCGCACCAGTCTGGCCGACGGAGGACGGACGATGCGCAGTATCCTCAAGGAAGGTGGTATTGACCTTATCGTGCTGGACCTGATGATGCCTGAGGAAGATGGCCTGAGCCTGTGCCGTCACGTCCGGGAGCAGGATGGACCACCGATCATCATGCTGACGGCCATGGGCGAAGAGACCGACCGGATTGTCGGACTGGAAATGGGTGCTGATGACTATGTCACCAAACCCTTCAGCCCCCGGGAACTGTTGGCCCGTATCAAGGCAGTACTGCGATGGGCGCAACGCATGGCCGCTGAACCACAGCCTGAAACAGACAGTAACCGGCTCCTGTTTGATCGCTGGGTGCTGGATGTTCACCAGCGCCAGTTGGAAAACCGGGAAGGCGTCGTATTACCGCTGAGCACGGCTGAACATCGCCTGTTGACCACCTTTATTCACCATCCACGCCGCGTGCTGAGTCGGGATCAACTGCTGGATCTCACCAAGGGGCGCGAGGCCATGCCCTTTGACCGTAGCATCGATAACCAGGTCAGCCGGTTGAGAAAGAAAATTGAGGAGGATCCTCGCAACCCAACGTTAATCAAAACAGTATGGGGCGGTGGTTACATGTTTACGCCCGAGGTCACGGAACAGTAATGGCATTTCTTAAACGACTGTGGCCATCCAGTCTGGCCGGACAGATGGTCATTGTCGTTCTTATCACGCTGCTGTCAGCCCAGGCGATCAGCCTCTGGGTGCTCTCCAGCGCGCACCGCAATGTGATCTACGATGCCAGCGAACTGCAACTGATCCAGCGCACTATCATCCTGACCCGTTTACTGGATGAAACACCGGAGGTTTATCACAGCCGAATGGTCAAGGCTGCCAGCACGGCGCCGGCCACGTTCTGGCTGGCCAGCAACAGCCATATTCCCGAAGACGCCGAGTCACGACTGGATCAGCGGTTTATCGCCAAACTCAGCCGGGAACTGGGTGAACCATACCGTGGACGCGTACGCGCCTGGTTAAGTCGCTATGGCAAACCCCATTGCATGCATCCCAGCCACAGAAGGAACCCAGATGAATGGGCTAATAAGAGTAGTCGTACTTGCAGGAACCCTTCACACCGGCGGTTTGAGTCTCACTCAGGCAAACCTGCTACACCTTTTGTGAATTTCTCCATCCAGCTGAATGATGGGCAATGGTTAAACCTCTCAGCCAGAACGCCATCCATTCCGCCGCTGGTCGCCCGGCAAACCGGCCTGTTTCTGCTACTCAGTGGTCTAATGCTGATGCTGGTGATTATTCTGATGGTCAGGCGCATCACCCGGCCCCTGGGAGAGCTGACCCAGTCAGCCAACCGTCTTGGCCTGGGCGAAACCGTCACAGCCATTGAAGAACGGGGTCCAAAGGATATTCGTCAGACGATTCATGCATTTAATCGAATGCATGAACGTCTGCAACGCTTTGTTGCTGACCGCACCCGTATGCTTGCAGCACTCTCACACGATTTGCGAACCCCGATTACCACTTTGAGATTGCGGATAGAGCTGCTGGAAGATTCTCCGGAGAAAGAGCGATTACTTGCCACACTGGAAGAAATGCAGGCCATGACGGAAGCGACGCTCTCTTTTGCCAGGGAAGCCGCCAAGCAGGAAGACACTCGTCGTGTGGATATCAATGCCCTGACAGCCAGTATCTGTGATGATCTGGAAGAGCTCGGGATGCCGGTCACCTTTCATGAAGGCCCGGATGCCGTGTTGTCCTGCCGCCCTGTCAGCCTGACGAGGGCGATCCGTAATCTGGTCGAAAATGCCGTCAAATACGGTGAATCTGCCGATGTCTCGCTGAGCCATGACAATCAGGGCATCCGTCTGACCATCATTGACAAAGGCCCAGGCATTCCCGAGGCGATGACGGAGAAAGTTTTCGAACCATTTTACCGACTGGAAAGCTCACGCAATCGCGACACGGGGGGGATAGGGCTTGGCCTCGCAATTACCCGTACCATTATCCACAATCATGGTGGCAATATTACACTAAAGAATCTTAACCCGGGTCTTCAGGTCACAGTCACACTGCCCGGAGAATAGAAACAACAAACATCTTCAGACACACAAAAAAACAGGAACATTATGGGGCGACTATAGCCAGCAATAGGTATTTCACCCTGTATCGCGTGCAATATCGCTTACCCCATAATCCACAGAAATTGTGGATAAGCCTGTTGTTTACTTTTGAAATTCAATGCAATCCCCAGAAATCACGAGCCTGCTGACAAACTGCTCACCTTTTAAACAGATTTGTTTTACCTTACTGCCATACCGTTATAAACGACACAGGATTTCTGTTCATTTCTGTTCATACAACACTTATAACAAGGTACAGCTTGTTACACTGACGTCGATAAAAAAACAATCCTGCATAATAGCCAACTTTTACTCAAAGGATTGTTATATACTTGAACTTACTGCACCTAAATTCGTACCATCATTCAATATAAGACGGGTGCTCGGTACGAAGGCAACGTTTCAGGGAAAAGCAGTCAGGACCTGCAGGTTAAGGACAGCAATCGCAGGCAACAGAAACATAATCGGGCAGTAGCATGAGCAAACAAGAAGCCATCAAAGTGCCAAGCAAGCTGGACACCGCTCTGGACGCCATACGCGCAGTCAAGGATGTCGCCAGCCTGGTTAAAGAGCGCTCCCTGCTTAACAGGGCCCCCAAGGGCGATGGCCACTCGGTCATGGTATTGCCTGGCTTTATGACCAGCGATCCTGCCACCGCATTCCTGCGCAAGCAACTCCGAAAATTCGGGTATAACGCACAACCCTGGAAACTGGGCGTCAATCTTGGCCCTACCGGCAGTCGCGATATCGAAAATCTGTTATCCGAACGGGTCAAGGAGCTCTACCTCACATCCGGCCACCGCATCAGCCTGGTGGGCTGGAGCCTGGGCGGCGTTCTGGCCAGGGAAGTCGCCCGCAAGCACCCTGAAATGATCCGCCAGGTCATCACGCTTGCCAGCCCGATTGGCGGCTCCATGGAAAACACCAGCCTGTGGGACATCTACATCAAGATTTTCGGTCGCAACATGAGCAAGGAAGAGCTGGCAGAGCGGGTGGAAAAAATCCGCCACCCGGTTCCCGGTGTGGCCTTCACGTCCATTTATACCAAGCAGGATGGCGTGGTTGCCTGGCAGATCGCCAAAGTGGATGAAACTGAGCTGTCGCAAAACATTGCCGTTGGGGCCAGTCACCTCGGCATCATTTTCAATCCCCGCGCCCTGTATGTTATGGCAGACCGACTCGCCATGCCTGACAACCAATGGAAGCGTATGGATGAAGGCACCCTGCGTCTGCTGACCTGAAACGTCTGCATTATGTATAAATACTGGCAATGGCGGCAGCAGTTACTTATTATCCCTTCACGTTCAGCGACAGCCAGCACCCCCGACAGCAGGACGTTGCATTCCAGATCCCGCTGAGGCGTACGAACATTAATCCAGGTCAGCGCAAACTGCGCGTGATCCGGTACGCTTCAGAAATAACAAGGTGCTTCTTACCGGGAACGATTGACCGCCATGTACCAGGTCTCACCACAAGATAATCTTTTTCTCCATATGGAGAGCAGCAGTACCCCCATGCATGTAGGTCTGCTCTGTATCTATGACCAGAAGACCAGCAAATCCGGTCAGGTTCGTTTTAAGGAAATCATACGCACCTTCAAAACGCGCCTGCATAAACTGACCCCCTTACGGCTGCGCACAGTCAAGGTTCCCTTTAACCTGGATTATCCCTACTGGATTGAAGACCCGGACTTCGATATTGAGTATCACCTGCGCCATATATCCCTGCCAAAACCCGGGGACTGGCGTCAACTGTGCATCCAGGTTGCACGCCTTCATGCCCGACCGCTGGATCTGAACCGACCACTGTGGGAAGCCACGATCATCGAAGGACTGGACAATATCGAAGGGTTGCCCAAAGGCTGCTTTGCGATCCTTACCAAAGTACACCGGGCCATCATGGATCGTGAAATCGGCGGCCAGCTACTGGCAGCACTGCACGACCTGGACAGTGGCACCATAACGCAGATGCCGGATCGCCCGTTGACCGTTGAACGGGTTCCTACCAGTGTCGAACTGCTCAGCCGTGCAGCGGTCAACCGGGTCAAGATACTGGGTAGTTATGCCCATGTCGCACAACGCTATGCAGTGCCTCTCACCAAAGGGCTACTGAAAAACTGTCTGACCCGAAAGTCCTGCATCCGTTACGCCCCGCGCACCCGCTTTAATGAGCGGATTTCGTTCCATCGCTCATTTGATGGCATCACCTTCCCCCTGATGGCTATCAAGGCGATTCGCGATGCCCGCCCGCAAACTCGCTTCAATGATGTCATCATCGCTATTATTGCCGGTGGTTTGCGGAGTTACCTGCGCGCCAAGGGTGAATTACCGGATGAGTCACTGCGCGCCGTCTTCCCGGTGCCCGACCGTCCCGCCAAGACAAACGAAAAACGCGTACACCATTTTTCCTATGTGTTCCCACGACTCTTCACCGAGATCACGAACCCTCTGGAACGCCTGGAACGTATTGCCGCCCATATGGATCGGGCCCGTAACCAGTCTACCTGGCTGGACTGGCAGATCGCCGATGATGCCGCCAAACTCTTCCCCAACACGTTGGCGGATATGTCACTGAAGGCAGCGGTCACCTATCAGACCACCCGCCATGCGCACCCACTGTTTAATACTTTTATCAGTAGTGTGGCGGGGCCCCATATACCGCTGTACCACGTCGGCGCACGAATGGTGGCCAGTTACGGGCTGGATATGGTTTATGACACTGTCGGCCTTGCCCATACCGCCTTCAGTTACAACGGCAATATTGCTATTTCTGTGACAGCCTGTCGCAACATGATGCCGGATCCGGCGTTTTATATGGAATGCCTGCAGCAGTCGTTTGAAAAATTACAAAACGCAGTTATAGCCGTAGAACCTATAGAGGAAGGTGCATAGAGCGGAAGAAAAAAGCCGGCTGAGTCGCCGGCTAAAAAATCAGGACGCTTTCTTGGCTGCTACAGTCGTGCGAACAGGAGCCTTGGTCTTCTTTTCAGCAGCGGCCAGCGCTTTAACCGCCTTGCTCAGTTCTTCAATCTGGTGCGAAAGATCCTGAACGTCGTCGTCTTTTTCCAGACGAACGATCTCTTTCAGCTTGGCAATGGTTTCATTGATCTTGTCTTTGGCCTTGCCTTTCAGCTCTTCGACCTTGTCATTGGCGCGATCACGGACATCTTCGCCGTCTTCAACCAATTCCTCAAACAACTTTTTGCCTTCCTGGCCCAGCTTCTCATAACGGGCATATGCTCCAAGACCCGCAAGCCAGATTTTCTCGTACATATTCATTACTCCCCTGTATCATTTTAAATTACTGCCTGTACTGCGCTTCGAATTATATAGACTGCTATCACACACGTAAACATATGTAATCTTTGTATTCAGTAAGAAAAAAAGCGCTATTGAAATGACATTCAATGAATCTCATCGATATAATAAGCCTGAAAAACAACCTGTTAATCCTGACCAAAAGAACAGACTCCACAATGAAAGTAACTGCAAGACACCAATACACCGCTTCCGTAGAAGATATTTACGCATTCTTTGCATCCGAAAAAACGGTAAATGACAAATACGAAGCATTAGGATCCAGAAAGTTTCGTATCAAGGATCTCACTACAGGTCCGGACACCCTGACCATCGACAGTCGTCGCGAAGTCCCTGTTGGCGATGAAATCCCTGCAATGCTGAAAAAATTCGCCGGCGAATGGAACCGTGTCCGCCAGCGTGAAAACTGGAACAAGAACAGTGATGGCAGCTATTCCTGCAAACTGCGTATTGATATCGATGGCGTTCCCGTCAAAATCAACGGCGATATGACACTCCAACCAGAAGAAAATGGCTGTGTTAATATCGTCGAGATTGAAATCAACAGTAGCGTGCCATTGGTTGGAAAAGCATTAGCCGAATTTGTTGGTCAAAATACTGAACAGCAAATGGAAAGTGAATATCAATATATTCGCAGCACATCCGAGAAATAAAATCAAAAATAATCCATTGAATAAAGGAATACGGTATTCAATGGAACAAAAACAGCCGAATCAAACGTAACAATCAGCTGTGTTCAGCATATAAAGAAAGAGGGCTAATACAGCCCTCTTTTATTTTTTACGATTCTTTTACCTTAGCGACGTCATTCTCCATAGAGGATTCCGTTTGTTTTTCCTCTACTGACGACGTTGTTGCAGATTTTTTACGCACGCTTTTACGCGCAGTGGATTTCTTTTCTGCAACCGGCTTGGTGGTAGCAGCTTTTTCTGAACGCCCAGTTGTTGTCTTTGCTTCCGTAGCTACAGGCTTGGCAACCTTCGTGTCAGAATCTGCAACCTTCTTGTCGGATGCTTTTTTGATCGGTGTGACCACGTTCGTCTTTTTGGTCTCTCCCAGCAGTGCTTTCTGCATTTCCTTGAAGGAATAGCGCAGGCAATCCGCATAGAAGGCCGGATCTGGCATCATGTTACGACAGCACGTCACACTGATGGTGATGTTGCCGTTGTAGCTGAAGAGGATATGGAACAAGCCCATGGTGTCATAACAGATACCGCTACCATAGAAGCTGACCAGTTTGGCACCCGCATGGTACAGCGGCAGCTGGGGACCGGGTACGTTAGTGATCACGGTATTGAACAACGGTTTCACATAATTGGTGACGTTGTACTTTACTAGCGAACGCATGATCAGGTTGGTCACTGTCGTCGGCAACAGGGCGGCAGATTCCAGCGCCTGGCCGCCACCAAACTGTTCATTGGTATCTTTACCTGCGGCTGTTGCCTTATGGATAGCCTGCAACCGCTCAACCGTATCTTCGATATCGGTATAGATCTTCGGGAACATGAACGAGATCTGGTTACCCTGTTGGTTCTGCTTGGCATCGGGGCGCACAGAAATCGGCAGCATGCCGGTCATGGATTCTTCCGGTAGCTCCCCCTTGCTCTTGAGGTAGCGACGCAGAGCACCGGCCACGATATTCACCATCACATCATTCAGGGTGATGCCCGGCAACGCATTTTTGACCTTTTTGATCTCGGACAGATCAAACGACACGGCCTCGAAAACGCGGTGCGAACTGACCCGGTCATTAAAACGGGTTTTTGGCGCACTGAACAGATTACAACTCTGACCACTCAGCTTTTTCTTAACGATATTGGTCGCTGCAGGCAGCGCATAGCGTCCCAACACCTTCCCCTTGTTCATCACATTGCGAACACTGTTGAACGCCGCGCGACTCAACAACTCAACGCCGGTCGGTACACGATCCACGATCCAGGGCTTATCGGGCAGGTTGATCTTGGTGTTTGGACCAAGATCGTGCATAGCTGCCATCAACTGTGCACCAAAAACACCATCGACCAGCGCATGATGCACCTTGCTGACAATCGCAAAGCTGCCTTCCGGCAGGCCAGGTATCTTGTCCAGCCCCTCAATCACGTAGATTTCCCACGGCGGACGCCCCATATCCAGCGGACGGGCATGCAGACGCGCCACCTGGATACACAATTGCCGCCAGTCGCCGGGGTGCGGCAGAGCAATATGACGCAGATGGAATTCAATGTCGAAATCGGGATCAGAGATCCAGTACGGATAATCCAGCCCCATAGGCACATCAACCATGCGCGAACGCAGTGCTGGCACTTTCGGCAGACGGCTTTCGAAATAGCGGATGATATCCTTGAAACCGAGTTTTTCGCCCGGGACGGTGGACTGATCATAAATTCCAAGAGAACCGACATGCATCGGTGTACTGCCTGTTTCCAGGTTAAGGAATGCGGTATCAAGTGCGGATAGCTGCTCCATAGGCTCCTGCCTTGTGCGACGCTGGTGACTTCCTGCTACCTGTCGCGTGTTTATTGACGGATGAAAAAATTGGTTTGCAATTTTCATGTCAAAAAAAACAGGCGTCAACCGAAACCGCGATACTTGTCACAGAATAAACACTGAGATGCATGGATTAACGGAAAACAGACTGGACACACAGTTTCCATACACACCACTGACAAACATCGGTACACTAGGCGACAAGAGCACCGGTTTGAAGCAAGCACGGTGCTCGGCTGTCATGAAGGGTTAATTCAATACCTGAATCCGCGAGTTCACAGCTAAGAAATCGGCCTGAAAACCCCAGAGCCCAAGTCTTTTCGTATAAAATCCCCTGAT
>NZ_BAABFL010000414.1:0-16728 GCF_039540975.1 Kistimonas scapharcae | reverse complement strand
ATTTTGCCTGAAGAGCACAGGGGACGCTCTCTTCATTCAATTTAGCCTTACTTCTTCAGATCGTTAAGCGGGAGTTAAGGTTCGTGATATCCAAACCTATCATTTATCGTGCAACCAATATGATGCGGTCGTCGTATGTAATGGTCACTTCCACAAGCCTTACATGCCCACAGCACCCGATTTCTCGGCTTACGACGGTCATCTGACTCATAGCCTCTATTATCGAGAACCTCAGTATTTTTATGGCCAGAATGTCATCGTCGTAGGCGCGGGAAGTTCAGCGGAAGATATCTGTAAGGCATTGAGTCCTGAGGCCCAGCGTGTCTACCAGTGTCGTCGTCCCGACGACAACGCTATATCACCATTACGTCAAGGGCGTTACGGTAGCGGTCACAATATTACCCAACATGCCCTCATTGAGAGCTGTGATAACCGGACCATCAGACTCCGTGATGGCGAGATACTGAATAATATTGACAGTATTATTCTCTGTACTGGCTACCAGTATCATTTCCCATTCATCAGTGGCTCTCTTGCCAGTCTGATCAAAAACACCGGACGCAATGTAGGGCCACTGTATATGGATATTTTTTGTCCTCTTTTACCTGAACTAGCCTTCATTGGTCTGCCAAACAAAGGGCCTTCCAGCCACCTCATGTTCCACCAGGCACGATATGTCGCCAGCGTTTTTTCAGGTGAGACAACGTTACCCTCCAACCGACAAATGCTGGCAGCCTGCCAACATGCAAAATATCCCTATTCGAAGGAGGCAATCGCATCAGGGCAATTACTGGATTATCAGGAACGCAATTTCACCATAATGCCGCTTCTGGCAAGACTGGCCGGCACGGCTTCCGATATCAGCGCCCTGGAAACACTGTACCGAAAACTGGGGCAACATCGTCGCAACTTTCCCGACAACTACCGGGACATGCCCCTGTCGCTCAGCTAACGCATCGGTCAAACCACAGGTTTCACTGTAATTTCCGCAACTCTCAAAAAAATCACTTTTCGAGAGTTGACACTCAAAAACGTAATCTCTAATATGCGCCGCACTTGCTGAGGGGACGCACTCACAGCAAGGTCTGGGTTTCGCCGAGGTGGTGGAATTGGTAGACACGCTGTCTTCAGGTGGCAGTGTCCTATGGACGTGCGAGTTCGAGTCTCGCTCTCGGCACCAACAACCCAGAGACCAAATGAAGCTCACCGCTTCAAAAATGGTGCCGCCCAGGTGGTGGAATTGGTAGACACGCTGTCTTCAGGTGGCAGTGTCCTCAGGACGTGCGAGTTCGAGTCTCGCCCTGGGCACCATTACTTAGAAATTCTCCCAGAAATATATTCTTTTCTTAGCATCACCAAATTCCTTTCTTCTATTGCATACTCCCGTACGCAACAGCGCTATATTTAGCACCTAACCCTTAATACTTTTGCTATCTGGCATTGATTACCATGACATTAGCAACCTGGCTTGGCTTCCTCACGGCCTGCATATTGGTCAGTATTTCTCCCGGCGCCGGCGCCATCAACACCATGAGCAGCGCCAGCCGTTTTGGGCTGATAAAAACCCTGCCCTCCATACTGGGATTACAGGTTGGCCTGCTGATTCACATTCTGGTTATCTCCATCGGTCTCGGCGCCCTGCTGGCAGCATCAGAACATGCCTTCACGGTTATCAAATGGGTTGGTGTTGCCTACCTGATATGGCTCGGCATTCAAAAATGGCGGGAATCACCAGAACCTGCCCACATCAAGACCAATGCTTTAACCTGGAAACTCAAGCCTCAACTGCTGAAAGCGGTGCTGGTTAACTTGACCAACCCAAAGGCCATCGTCTTTCTTGGCGCCCTGCTGCCGCAGTTTATTGATCCCAGCCAACCTGCCGTACCGCAGATTTCCCTGCTGACAATTACCATGATTACGGTGGATATGATCGTGATGGTCGGTTTTGCACTGCTGGCCGGTCAGCTGCAAAACTTCGTCAGCACCCGGAAACATTTGATTCTGCAAAACCGGTTGTTTGGCAGCCTCTTCATTGGCGCCGGTGGTCTATTGGCCAGCTGGAAAGCCTGAGAGACTATTTCTTCTTCGAAAACATCGGCACTGGATTACTGGCGCTGTCCGCGGACTTTTTCTTTTTCCAGGACAGCATCTGCCAGCAGTGCGGGGAAGGCAACACATAGCCACCGCAGAAATCCACAAGAATCGACATCACCATATTATCCGGCATAACCTGTTTGGCTTTCTTCTTCATCACGTCATCCTCCCTGCTGACTTTTCCCGGCGAAAGATACTGCTTTCAACGTTGGAACTTGCCTCAGCGACTGCTGAACAACTACGAGTACTCAGGATAAGAGAGTGAACTGAATGACGGTATGCCACCTTAGTCGCCACCGCAGAAAAAGCCTGTAAATAAAGGGGTTTCTGTAGGTTATACCTTGGTCGAATCCTACTATCGTCGTAGTGGTTCAAGCCCCGGAAATGTGTCCCTGAGGCAGAACAGCGCAAAGGTGAGAAATAGTGTTGACAAAAACCGGAGTCATCCATATTATTCGCTGCGTCTGGCCGGCTTAGCTCAGTTGGTAGAGCAACTGACTTGTAATCAGTAGGTCGAGGGTTCGACTCCTTCAGCCGGCACCAAAAAAGCCTTGTATAACAAGCACTTAAAAGCCCAGTAAACACAACTGGGCTTTTTTGTTTACTCGATATAGAATCTTACCCATCCCTTTTACCCGTCCCTCGACTATATAAGCATTGGCTGAGCCACTGATGCCCCGTTTAAATATTTCTCATTTCCGTAAGTAAGCCTTACGCATGCAGCATTGAAGGCTTTGAGGGACTTTTAGACTTGGTTACAGAAAACTCAGACAGCATTAGACCTGAAATGCTTTAAGTACAATAATAAGATTTTAAGAAATAGTTCAGCAATAAAGCGTCCATTGTCTTTTATATAATTACAATAAGACGTAATTGAATTAGTAACTATGTCATTTAAGATGATATTGACATGATAGATATAATGACGTTTATGGCTTAGAGCCGCCAAAAGAAATAATTTCCATACTAAAATGAAGATACACTACCCCCTTGCCTTAACAAGGGGGAAATCGTGAGAATCACTCAACATTAAGCATTAGGATTGTATAGGGAAGGAGAAATACCAAAAATCAGTAAGGGGCAACCTCCACTGCCACCACCATTGACTTTAGGCAGTAGCTTACCTAGATGTGTAGTGCTTGTACCGTACGATGCTCCTCGGCCAAGGCTTTTGAAAATACTCTGCAATTCGGTGCATCTCGTGATGATAACCCCTACACTGACAACATTAAGATCATGTAAAAGCCGGAAGTTATTCAGATCTCTATCATAAAAGGGGTCTTTATTATTCCACTCGATCTCAAGGGCAATCCTATTACGATAACAGTCTATATCGTGAGTAGGTGAATCCATCTCTAATCCATCAGCAACGATTTTGATACCAAAGTGCTTCTCTTCCCACTCCCTATCGTACAGAAAACCATCTATAAACTCAGAAACCTGAGATTTACGACCTCCCGGTGTTGTTATGTAGCTTTTTCTAAGCTCAAAGGCAGTCAATACATCAATGATATCTCGCCACTCATTAGGAAAGTCGTGCCTTAGGATTGCGCAAGCATGCTTACGTTCATGAATCTCGTACTTGTCTCTAATTCCTGCGGGTAAAAGTTCGGTGCTCACAATACTATCCAGTTCATATTATACGACTGCCGGATAGTATCACCGTAAAAATTTTGGAGGAAGTGGGGCACATGAGCCCCCTTCCATGCTTTACTTTCGTTTAGCTAGGATCAGACATTCTTGGACATCTCTGTGTCGGTCTCCTTGCCTACCAAGGGTCATATGCTTATAGTCAGTTGAAACCATGTCCAATGCATAAGCTGCCCCAAAAACATCTAAGGCTATAGCCTCTACTGCTTCGATTTCAATCATGCCATTTTTACTATAGCTAAGCACCAAGTTACTGCCTGTGCTTTTTACGCCTTCAAACATATCTTTAAAAGCTTGACTCACTTTTGTTCGAATACAAAACGGCGATTGGTGCCTATTTTCTCTATATCTTCCTTTAACCAACTTACCACTTTTAACCTGTAGTTCTGGGTAATCGTATTTAACAAGCGTTTCTAGTGCGTGATAGAAACGGCTGTAATGAACAAAGCAGTACGGGGGGTCAGCGTAGACAGTACCACCAGAGAAAACACTAAGACAATCTACGAAATCAAGTGATGTAATAATGTGCTGCTGCTTGTTCATGAATGACGGGACATCCAGTAAAGCATCATTATACTTTCTGGAGAAATAATGCCTTATATCCCTGCGTCGATAGATCATTATATCCTTCATGGACTTAATGTTTTTAGCGTCTCTATACTGTGCGTAATGACCAGTACCTTGGCTTGTGTATGCCATTGCATACATTAAGCTGGCAAGTATTATCGAGTATGATGGCTTACCTTTATATTCATCTGCAACTTCTCTTAAAGCATCGATCCAAAGACACTGCTGAGCCGTCCACCACGTACCGGAATAATTTTTTGTAAACAAGTGATAATCATTAGTGAAATCATTGTTAATAAGCTTTCTATTATTTTCTTCAACATCATTAAAGTGTTTAAGCGTTTCGATATCGTTGTATTGCAATTCATCAGAAATCAAATGCAAATGCTTGTTTACAATATGTTCAGCCTTTTGCAGAATCATATAGGATGTAGGTGTACTTTTATCTTTATATGCTGTGAGGTAAGCTTTCGCTAAAACTGAACTGTACTCCTGAATATCATTGGAGTGTACCTGTACTTGGTCACGTAATGCACCAGACAAACTCGCACTACCAGCAAATAAGTCTAAAACAGCGCCTCCTGCATATACCTCATTTATCCCACTAATCACGAAGTCCATAATTTTCGTTTTTGAACCCATATACTTAATGTAATGGGGATATTCATGAGATTCTAAAAGATTTGGCCGTAAGGTATCGGTTAACATGTAATTACCCAATTAGAGAGCTGAACGCTTACCGTCAGCGATATTTTTACTATTGATCAAATCCTTGTGTACTTGCACCAACAACCACTCCTTCATCGTAAGACCTCTCTCCTTTAACGCTCTCCTAATCTGAAGTTTCAACTCAGGGTCTAACTCTATAACTAACCTTCCACTATTACCTACTGCCATACCTGTACCACATATGTTATGTTACATAACATATGTTGAAGGATATGGTGACTTAAAGCAAGTAGGAAAAACAACTATCAGCGTAACTATAATAAGCAGAAATGCGATCAGGATACGGGTTTTATTGTCTAAACATAAAACTTTTATCATGAGTGGCGACAGTACCTGAAAATTATGTGTTTTTATTATTGTTAATTAACAATTTATAAATATTTTATGCAAATTTGACTTGTTAGTTTATATTTTGAAATGGTGAGTTTAACTTCCAACCTGAAAAATAGATAATTGCTATTCAAGCACAAAAACAGAAATTACCTGTATATAGATATTGATAATATTGAATTCTAATGATTTTACAAACTTCGATATTTTGTAACTCAATCAACACAAACAATCTATTGTTTGTATGTAATTGAATTCAAAGATAATAATGCATCCATATCTTTAAAAACAAAACGAGCAATAATCTTGCTTATTTTATTTATTAAATATTTATTAATATTTAATAGGGAGATATGTGAGATATTAAAAACCCTTATCTCATAGGCTTAATGGCAGTTTTTGACAGCAGTGTTAAGTGCTAGTTAGTCCGACGCATTGTTATAGTTAGTCCGACATATTGTGGTAGTTAGTCCAATGGTTAATTTTAAAGTAATTATTCTCTATTGAATATTACTAATGCGTTAGCACCTTTCCCTTTAATCTGTACATTCCATTTTTCAAATTTATTTATCTTATTAAGCAATGCTATTGTTTTTCTGCAATAGGAATTAAGCGTATTTCTGCTCAAATGATTTATATCTGGATAAAACTTTTCAAGCAAACTAACTATTTTAGATTTTCTTTCGTAATAACTTTTTTTTCCTTTGCCATTTCTTTGAGGAACATACGAACAAAGATATGTATACATCAGCTTTTCAATATTATCCTCTAAAGATAAATAATCTGCTTGATTTATGTGTGAATATTGACCACCAAGAATCGCATTAGCACTTTTTGTGTTAATAGCGATACATATTTTTCCTGTTTTAACATCTTCATAAAATGAGAGCAATTGCATATTATATTTTTTTTTAGTTACCAGCTCCTTAACTATTATATTAACACTAGACAATCTCTCTATAATAATGTCAAAATAAATATAGTTTTTTCCACCTGAGTATCCTGTAGCGTTCATAATATCAGATTTAAAACATGACATATATACAAGAGAATCCTCTACAGAGGTTTCACCAATATTTTTTTCGGAAAAAATTTCGTTTTTTAGTATTAATGCAATTTCATTGCTAGAACTATTGTCAATTTCAATTCCAACACTTCTATCACTACAGAAATTTAAAATTGAAATAAAAAGTTTGTGATCATCAACAGAAAGTGGTTCAAAGCATGTAAACTTCATTTCAACATTATTAAATACTTTTGTTTTATCAAGTTTCAACTTTGACCTATCACCCTTTTTTAGAGGAGTGAATATATTAGCTAAATTTATCTCAGGGCTCATAAATGTATTATTACTAACTACAAAATTATTATTTTGATTTTTGCCTACCATAAACTCTTCCTTTTTTTTCGTTTTTATTTTCAATGTTTATCATAAATGGAACTCTTATTCGCTCAAAATGACATCCATGAATGTCAGGGTTTCTGGAATTAATACGTTTTAATAAAACATTATTAAATTTACCAAAATTGGTTTTACTACCACCGATTACAATATAGTCTTCAGCTTCTTTTTCACTGATATTTTTAACACCAAAATAATAATCAAGTAGCTTTGGAGTGCAAGAAGTTAAAACAGTATTCCACTTGGAGTTGTCAACTATTACACTACCTCCTCTTGAACTGTACTGGTCATTTATCACATCCTTATTTTTACCTGCCTCTTTAGTAATATGGCCAACAACCATTAAGATACAATTTGTGTTTTTAATAACATCTGTCATGCAGTTCAAAACGTAATTCATTTCGGTATTATCTTCTTCTTTTTTGTCATGAAATCTTCTAGCTGTATCACAGATGATTATGTCATTTTTCTGCGCAACTCCATGCAATCTATCAATCCATTTTTTTTCACAAATATTCGGTCTTTCTTCCATGAGATTATCGACACTAAAGTTAGATAGCACCCTTTTTAGCTGATCATCATTTAATCTATTTAATAAATAATGAAATCTATGTTGTAATACAATTTCCGGATCTTCTGCCGGTAAGTAAGTTATTTTAGCATCATCTTTATTTAACCTTAATCCGGTTGAAAGAGACTCTGGATAACCGCAAAGCTCCAGTGCTAACTGCCCAATTAGACTCGACTTTCCTTTTCCCGATCCACCTGAAAATGTTGCTGTATAACTCCCTTGTCTAATTAATGCTGGAAGATAGCTTTCTAGCTTTTCAGGTGGATTTTTTGCAGTTTTATATAAGTCTATAAATGCCATATATCATCCCTTCTCCTTTGTGCCTAAAACTTCAATTTTCATCAACTTATAATATGTTTTAAAAGTATTTATTTTAATTTTACGACCTGTCTCTTTAATGAAAGCTTTATGAAGTTGTTCGTATGTATATTTCTTATTTTTTAACTCATACAACTCTTTTATATGTTCTTTAACAATGTCAATTGTTTTTATTTTACCAATATTTGGTTGTACATCTTTTAAGTGATCGCGAATCATAATCATCATCCTTATTTATTGTTAACTTTTATCCAACTTAATTCCTGGACGATTACAATTATAATACGTTTTTAAAAACGTCCATAAATATTTTCAAAAACAACTGAAAAAAATTTTTATTGGTTACGGCCATAGCTCATCATCCCTTTCATTTTTCTCATTATGCTTTCTTCGCTCTACCTGTGTTCTTGCATTCTTATACATTTCTTCAAAATCAGACTTTTGTTGTTGTTCTGGTTGTTGCTGGGGTTTGTGTTCAAGCTTCAATTTTTCTTGTTTTTTCTGATTATCTCTTAGCTCTTGTATATAGTCCTGCATTTCTTCGTTTGTGATTTTTATATTATGTTTGACAGCGAAGAAACATGCTTTCAATTTGAACCCATCGAAACCTTGTAATTTTATTGTTCCGAATTTTTCCTGTGCTAATAACAAAGCAGCTTCTATATCCTTATCTTCGCTTGACGGCGGAAAGCGAATGTTCGAGCCATGATCAGTAAAGATAGTTTTTTCTTTTCTTTTGAATTCCAATCCTATTTTATCTGAGTACTCATAAGTAATGTCCTTGAATACATCATTGTCTTTTGTGTATTCTTTTATGTTTACTGGTTGCCATCCTCCAGTTGTTTGCAGTGTGTTTTTCTGCTCTCTGCCTTCTCTATAGCGTATACCTCTCTCTGCACTTACAGCGGCTTTATGATGCTCTGAGCCTTTGTTTTTAGCGTGTTCTGCTACCCATTCAGGCCAGCTTTTGAAACGTGTATCAGCGTACTTTCTCTTTAGTTCATTGCGCTCTCTATTGCGTAGCTCGTTTAGCTCTTGCTTTAGCTTTGCTGTCTCGAAAGCATGTTCACTACGTAGTAACTGATATTTGTCTTTTGGAAGTCTACCAGCTTGTTTCTTTTTATTATTGAACTCTATTCGTCTTCTGTCTTTAAACTGCTTGTAGCGTTGTTTTTCTATTGTTCGCTGGTTGTTCCATGCTTTGTTTTTTTCCTGTTTTACAGCTTTGTAGTGCATGTTTTTTTCTTGTTTGTAGGCAGTATGAAGTTTATTCCTTTCTTCATATCTTTTTGCTCTATTAATTTCTCGCTGGGTGTATTTAATATTGTTTTTGCTTTTTGTATTAATATCTTCTTTTAGTTTCTCTAGATTATCGCTTGATTCAGTATTGTGTATTTGTGCAATCCTTTCAGGGTTGTATTTTCGGTCAGGTTTTATATATTCATATGGCACATCAAAGTATTGATATTCACCAAATCTTTTTTCTAATTTTGATTTTGAAAAATAACGACCCATCGAGCTTGCTTTTGTTGCAAAATCATTTGCATTATTTATATCTGAAATTACTAATCCAGAATTCTGTGGTTGTATTTTTAAATTAAACTTTGATAATTGTTCGTGAAATTCGTGCCATGTGGCATCATTATTTTGTTTTAAATATTCTGTCATATATTTTCCAGCATCATCTTTTACGTAGGATTGAAATGACTGACAGCCAGTTTGTACTTCGTAGCTTTCTGCTTTTCGATCTATATTGTTATCACGACTTTTATCATACACATCAGGATTACGAATTATTGATTTATTACCATCATCATCTTGTACAACTATATAGTTACCATTGTCATGACTAAAACCCAGTGCTATTTCAATTTCCCTTGCTGCTTTTGATGCTGTGCTAATAGGCCATGAGGGATTGTGACTTGATGCTTTTTCGTTTATGTGATTGTAATACACTTTATTAATAGCGATGTGTACATGAATATTGTCGGTATTATAATGCATTGCATAAACAGCCTGATGATTACCATATCCCATTTTATCAAGATACATATCCGCAGCTTCAAATACAGTTTCAGGATCAGGTTTTTCGTGTTCAGGCCATGACAAAATATGATGTGCAATTGGGTTTTTAACTCTTGAATTAAAAGATGCTGTTGTTCGCATAATATTTATTGCATCGTCTGTATTATCAGCAATTAAGTTTTTATATTTCACAGTCTCTTTATTATTTGTTTTTTCAGCCTCTTCAATATATTCAATCAATTCTTTAAATGATGATTCACCATCATTTCTTTTTTTGCAAATTATAGGGTTCATTTTATTTCTCCAATTTTATTTTTAATATTTATTAATGTTTGATAAGTATTTTCTTTTTTATCAATTTGACGCTTAAGCAAACTCATTGATTTATCTATCTCACAAAAGTTTCGTGAAGTAGTTATATTTTGAGGGGATATACTTTCTATTTCTTTTAATATTTGCATTGTTAAATCAGCATAAATTCCTAATTCACTGTAATGTAACTTCAGTAATCCATGCCATTTGTTGATTCTGTATAAAGACTGTTTATCAGGTGGGACTACATCTTCAATGGAATATGGTAAATGCAATGCACTTCTTCTTGCTAGTTCACTTATAGAGTACCTATATAATTGTGCAGTATTCTTTATTTCTTCATACTCAAAATCGCTAACTCTAAATCGCAACATGATATCTCTTTCGCCAGAATTAGCTTGCTTTCCGTCAACATCATTAATATTGAAAGAGTTACGAAGATAACCACTGAGTGTTTTAAAATTAGATTTTTTAAAGTTTCTTAATATTTGTTTTTTTTCTTTAACGCAAACATATAAATATATAAATTTATCTCTCTTGTTGTTCATTATTATTCCTATTATTTTTTTTGAAAAATAATCCTTATGGGGGTTTCGGGGGTATACCCCTGAACTGGATGCGATAGAAAATATGCGAATGAAGTGAGTATTTTTCGGTCTACACATAAGCCCGTAAGGGCTGTAGTGTAGAATCGCTATCCAGTCCACCTACACCAATTTTTAATTAAGAATGGTTGTTTATAATATTTTTCATTTATATATTAACAAAATTATTTTATATCTCAAAATTGCTATGTATCTATTTAGTTCTCAAAAGAAGTAGTACTGCCATAATACTTATCGAACTCAAAACTTAAAGTCGATACGTACCAATTAATTCCATATAACAGATAACTGACATCAAAATTAAAAACATATATTTTTTGCTTTTCCCTATAAATTTAAAAAATGTATTATGATTCATAACGTAATTATTTTTCTTTGGCATACAAAACAATTGTCCTACTTATTTATATAGGGAGAGTCGTTGATAATTACAGACGCTATAATTTTGAAGTGCTTTAATAGAATTTAAAACCAAATTAGGAGAGAATAATATGAATAGTGACTATGTGCTTCTTGAAAAATTAAATACTTCTGGAGACTGGCCTTTTATAGACGAAGAATACGAATACTGGAGTGGCCACAGACCTTACAGTATACGTAATAAAAATCAAACAATTGATGGAGTTATTATTAATCCACACTTACCAAAGCTGTTCGAAGCTCGGGCGCATAATAAAAGGCCAAAAGCTGAGATTGAAGACTGGTGGGGTAGAGCTTTTATAAAAACGATAGTAAATATAGAAACTGCAAAAAATGATGTTTTTTTAATCTATGAGGTTCGTTGCTTGGATGGTAGTGTATCGTCTAAAAGTACCTTGTTGAAGCAGTTTATAAACTTAAACCTAGCCATTAATTATGCAAAAAGGTTTAAGATAAAAACAGCGGATTTTGAAGGGGCAGGGTTTTAACTCCATGATTTTCATTTGATGGCATAAAAACCCGCACTCGGCGGGTTCATCATTTATTCACAATCTTTTTTTCTTTTGTTCTTTTCCAGATGATCAATCGTAAATCGTTCAGTATCGAATTTTAAGTGCTCTATTTCTGACATTATGCTCCTGAATAAATTTGAACAGAAACCGACGCGCATTTCTTCATACCCATAAGCCATTGCATTTTCCAACTCTAAGATTTTCATCACTTTTAACGCAACCTCTTTCACTGTTTCATTTATCAGGACAAATAATCTCACATGTTCTTCATTACTAAGCATTATGAATTACCCATGTTGAATGAACAACCCCGCCCCAAGGGGCAGGGTATCAAAACAGACCCAACTATTACTCAACTTTCGTTTCGTTCAGTTGGGTATTTAGCGCTGCAAGCAGCGGGGAATTAGACCCTCAGGGATTAAACACGGTAATCAATAGTAGCCCACCGACAATTCAATGAAAGATCAAATTATTATTTTTCATGCTTGTTTTTAGATCAGTATTTTATACTTGGACAAAAGTACACAATCCTGAATTAACAAGCCGCGAACAAAATGTAATAGATAATTCAGCTTTGTCAACATTATCAATTTTATCATTGATCTTATTTATTGTTGACCAATGGCTGTCCGATCCAGTCCGCAATAAAGCCAATGGTGTTCCAGAGACGCGGTATCACATTGATGATCACTGTGACGAATCCATGTTCCAGTGGGTCAGTCCATTGGCCTGCTCCGGTGTTGTTGCGGGTATGGTTTTACGTAAACGGTTTACCCGGTCGTCCATGGCCGATATTTCACCGGTCATTTTTTCATAGCCGTCTTGCACTTTTGGTCGAATGTTATTAACACTATTTTTGATAAGTTAATTGAGCTTGGAAGAGGAGCATGTAATTAGTTTTGTGTAACACACCCGAAACCAATTCATCACTTAATGGAATTATATTTTTCAAACCTTTGTCAACATTTTAAAAATATGTACTATAATGTGTAAGCACATAGCCTAAGTGTGCAATATGACAATAAAAACAATATTTACAATGCTTGATTTAATGAAAATGCTTGATACTTCATCTGAGTCTTTTGTATTCAGGTTTCTTATTGAGAACAATATCACCTTTCTTGAGTACGATGGTAGGGTTTTAGTCACACAATTAGCGTTCGACAAAGCTACTGAATCTAAACTATTGAATCAAGATATGAATTTGATGACTTACAAAGAAGTTCAGGATGCTACCAGAGTTAAAACTAGAAAACAGATTATACAATTACGTGAAAAGGGTGAATTTCCTCATCCAATTAATCCAACAGCCTCAAAAAATAAATTATGGAAAAAATCTGACATTATTGCCTACAACAACGGTAAGCGAACATGGTAATAAAAAACCATATAAGTATACAGACCTAAATTTGAGAGCCTGTAATTAATTTTCTCAACGTCTCAGCCCTCGCTCTGCTGGCTGTAGCCTATAAAAATGAGATTATTTATGGCTGGGTACTTAATGTAATATTATATTTTGTTTTTTATATTTTTCATTTCATGCGCATCTTCGGGAAGCCTATCCGTAATCTCTTCATATTTTTTGTTAATTATGTTTTTTAAATAATTCCCCCACTTTTTCGACTCTGTCATTTTCTCTTCCAAATATTGTGATTTATTATAAACAGTATGATGCACGCTGTTTTTATCGTCGTCGTTAGTTTTATGCGCCTGTAGTCGCATGATTGTTTTTTCATCACATTTAGCTTCAGTCATTCTGGTTGTCACAGACCCTCTTATCATGCCTATTAAAACCTTTTCTTTACTTGTATCAAAGTTTGTTTTTATGAAAGCATTAAATCTTTTCACCTGTTTGTCAAAACTGTTACTCATCGGCTTTTCTGGAGTTTTTTTTCGCTCAGGAAAAAGAAAATCTGAATCCTCAAAATTATCTTGCAATGCAATTATTTCATTCATAGCTAAACCGTTTATTGGAACAGCATACCACTCATCGTCGTCATTTTTTCCTTGGCCTTTTTTATTTAAAATCATGATATTTGGTATTTTAAAATCAATATCTAAATCTATCCATTCAGCTCGTAAAAGCTGTTCTTGTCGAACACCACCTAAACATAATAAGAGTCTCACCAATCGCCCCAGCTTTTCACCCATTGTATTGATGCTATAGTGCCATAACAGCCAAATTTCACGGTCTGTCAATTGCTCTTTTCCTTTTCCCTCTATCTTTTTTTTCCGAGGAACCGATGACACAGGATTGTATTTTAAACCAATAATTTTCTCAGGCTTGTTTTCGTAATCATAATCTGCCTGTAAACCTTTTGAAAAAGAAGACAGTAAATAACTCCTTAGCCTATTAATAATTGGCTTAGCAACTTTATCATGGTCAATATAAGCATCATTGATAATAGCTAATATATCATCTGATGTAATATCTGAAGCTTTCTTTTTCAGTATACTATTAAATTTTTTTTTACTGAAAATATATTTATTGAATGCGCTTGTGACATCTTCCCAGTGACTTTTTGTTCTATTATGAAGTAAAAATTTTAAGTACCATTCTAAGAATTGTCTGAACGTCATGTGTGTTTTTTCTTCTTTTTTTATCCTTTTCTCTTTCTCAAACTTATCCTTTTTTTCTTTTTTTGCTAATTTTTGACCAAGTATATAATCATCTATAGTACCGGCAATCTTATGATCAGAATATGTTTTCGCTCTTTTTAAAGCTTGCCGTAGTGATATTCCATTCTCATTTTGATTTAATAAATTATGTTGCCCAATGGCCGAGGTGAAAATCTGTTTTAGTTTTTTGTATTTGTAATAAAAATAAACACCTGAAATGTTGACTTCGACACTTAAGCTACCAGCCCCCTTACCTCCAAGACTATAGCTCTTCCGAATTTTATTATTACCCAGCTGACAGAAGTCCTTATACAAGTCAAAAAGTTTGTTGTCAGTCAGGTCATTTATATCATCTGGGAACATACTATATCCTTAGCACCCACTGGGCATTTATCAGATTTTACCTATCCACTTCAAAATATCAACTCTACCCATCCCTTTTACCCATCCTTTTTAGAAACGCATTATAAACGCATGCAAACGTATGTAAACGCATAAAACTCTATAACTATTTGATATTATTAGTTTAACTTGACCTATCTAATATACGTTAATATTATTTAAATATGATTTATTATAATTATTATATAGAGCAACTGACTTGTAATCAGTAGGTCGAGGGTTCGACTCCTTCAGCCGGCACCAATAATATCAAAGGGTTAGCGATTAATAGTCACTAACCCTTTTTTATTGCCTGCGATTTTGGTCGCCGTAGTGGTCGCCGTTCGTGTCGGACTGGAACTGTTATGTCTTAAAGCGACTGATGAAATGCTTGAGCCGGGCGCAGTAATCTGTCTTTTCAAGTAATGACAGTACGTCATGTTACTGCACCAATCCCCCCGTCAATAATTCCGCCTTCGGACAGCTGAAACCTTGTCCACCAGGAAACACTTATCAATATTTCTTAATGATGTTTTCAATATCACCCGAACAATGATTTCCCCGTCCAGACAGTAATGAAAAAACCGCAGCAATCCATACCTTATGGGAATCACATATGGCACATGGCCTGTAATTAATTGCTAACAACCTAGCCTGAGACATATATTCGCCGGGCTAAAACGATGTAGATTTTTCACGTGATAAATACTGCCAACGCGACGATAAAATTTGATTGGAAGCCGTCACCTTCCGGATTAATAGGCAACCTATCTCAATGGCAACTGGAAATGCTGAGAAAATACCCTGATCCGGAAATAGGGGAAATGTACAATCTGCATATCAACTTAGTAAAAAATGAAGAGGTGGCATACCGCTTTATGGGATGGTTTGATGATGAGCAAGGCAGGGTTCAGCATTGGCGCAGAGAAGCTCGTCAAACGGCCCGAGTGAGCTTTTTGATTAAGTTGAAAACCCGAAAGGGGGATGTTGTTACTACTCCTGATGGCCTTCACTTTCGGGATGTTTCATTCAAAGACGATAATAGCCGTTATGATCGTGTTTTCATGATGCGAGCACCGGTCTGAGACCCTACTCTGACCAACCTTCTGATCTTAGAATATAAGCATCGTCGGCATTACCCAGAGCAGCAATGCCTATAATGCGTCGTCCATGACAACACCATTTGCGGGCATCATTCCGCAGGCCAATAGATTTTCACCAGTGGCAGCAGGGTTTTTCCCTCGACATCAAACTGCTCGTAGTGGATGACAATCAGGTTGGCCAGATCGTCGATATCGATCAGGGTGAGCGGTACCGTGGCTCTCTCGGCTTCGTAGCGGGCTTCTCTGCTGAATCCACCGGTACTGACGAAAAGACCACTGTCGCCATCACGCAATGCGCCGAGAAAGCCGCGTATGGCCGGTGAGCCCATGCTGCCTGAGCGGTGCTTCACTTCTACCTTGATGCGCGGTTGCGTCAGGCCGAGACCATCCGGGGAAGCAAACACATCCACCCCACGATCGGGACCTTTGGGTGATACCCGCGTGCGGTAGCCCATGCCTCGAAGCAGGGCTGCAACCAGTTGTTCCATTTCATCAGGCAGCAGTGACTGAATTTTATCTTTAATCAGCTCATGGCTCTGGTCGATGGTCTGGTCTTTTAACTGAACCAGCGCTTCGTCATCATCCGGTGATTCGGGCGATTCAGGAACATCACCATGCAACACCGCCAGCAGTTCAGACATAACCGGTTTGGACAGCGAAAACAGCGTCAGTGTTGAGCCCAGTGAGTTACGGGTGCTTTGAGTCAGCGTGTCACGGGGAACATCCCCCAGCCATTTAACCTGGCGGACGTTGGCGTATTCTCCCACTCGGTTGTTGTCGTCCCTGAACTGGTAATCACCGAGATCTTCACCGATATGGTAAACCCGCAGCTCCGGGTTGTAGGTAATGGTCATGTGGCCAGATTGAATGCTGTCCCGGAACTTGCGGATAATGGCCACAGCATTACTGGTACGACTCGGTTTGGCATTGCCCCACTGCTTGATATAGGCCTGACGAATAGCATCGGTTGTCGTGTAGTTGCGCAAATCACCCAGCTCATTCCAGCCGTGCGTATTCTGGCACAACTTGAACACCGATTCTGGTAACTCTTGAACACCCATTCTGGTAAGTCTTGAACACTGATTCTGGT
>NZ_BAABFL010000413.1:0-16619 GCF_039540975.1 Kistimonas scapharcae | reverse complement strand
AAATCAGGCTCGCCAATACGTAAGGTGACGGGGGTGTTCAAGTAGACCAGAATCGGTGTTCAAGTAAACCAGAATATGCAGCAATGACAGTGACATTGGAATCGCCTTCAGGGGTGATTGTGAGCGTCATTCTTGAAGCCCCAGCTTCCCGAAGCATGGTGGTAATTTGGTCGATCATTGATGTTCCCTCGTTGTGTTTACAGTTCTATTCTCCCACCTTCCTGAAATATGCAACTTGAGGAAAAATAGGGGGGAGATGGCAGGTAACCATCGCCCCAAAATTCATGGCCAGCCGTGATCTTGAAGGTTTTGTCATTCACAGTTCACGTGCTATCTCTCTATAGTGGCTGTATCTGCTACAGCGGTTGAAATAACGAAAATGACGAAATCAGTCAGGGATTTGTAACATGAAAATTCACGTTCTCAGCGATCTGCACCTTGAGAATTTTATGCATGCCATCAGGTTCAAAGCCTGTAAAGGAATACCTGTTGATGCAGTTGTGCTGGCAGGCGACATTGCTGAAGGCACTGACGGCATGGCCTATACAGAAGACTGGTATCCTGATACGCCCATACTCTATGTTCCTGGTAACCATGAATACTATGGCCATGAACTCAATACTATCAATCGACGCATGGAAGAATTCTGTCGTGATACACCCATTCATTTATTAAATCCAGGCGTTGTAGAGATTCAGGATACAGTCTTCATTGGATGCACACTTTGGACTGATTTTTGTCTATATGGCGAACAACAGGCAAATATGGCTCTGAGTGAAAGATGCTTGAATGATTACCGGCTGATCAGTATTGCTGACGATGAGGCTGAACGTATCCTGACACCTGAAGATACTTTGACTATTCATAATCAGCATCGGCTATTTCTAGAGACGCAACTGGAGGCATATCAAGAAAGGAGAATAGTCGTGATCACCCACCATTTGCCTTCAGAAAAATCCGTCAAGCGCAGTTATCGGAACGACAATCTGACGACAGCATTTGCTTCTTCACTGGATGACCTGATCACTCGCTTCCAACCAGCTCTGTGGATACATGGCCACAGTCACTATGGCGTAGATTACACGATAGGCAGTACAAGAGTTGTATCTAACCCCAGAGGTTATCCGGGGGAGTTTACTTATTTTGAGGATGATTTAGTGATAGAGGTATAATCAATTCGTGCCAGTTTTATTTTCCGGCCATCAGAAAACTCCTGTATCAAAATACCATCCCTGTCCATGTACGAAACCGGAAGGCCGGCGCTCCAAGAAGATGCGATTCCATGTTCAGCTGATTCCTTCACAGCAGTGTTCAATTCTTCAGTAGTTATATTGGATATGTGTTTGTCCATATTTCCTCGCATGAAACTATGACCAGGAGAGGCAAGGAACCAGGCTATCTTCGTCAAATTTCCTCACTCAATTTTGATGTTGGAGAACTGATTGTGTCAATTCAGCAGCAAAACACGTATTGACAGGATTTTGCTGCCAAACGACTATACTGTATACATATACAGCTATGGACGCTTTAAAATGAAACCTGTCATGCATAAGGTGGCAAAGAGTTTTTCAGAATATCCCTATTATGCATGCCCTGCGGCCTGCGGGTTTCCCAGTCCGGCAGCGGATTACCTGGAAGACCGCCTATCCCTGGACCAGCTGCTGGTTGAGCATCCGGCGGCTACGTTCTTTGCCCGGGCGCAGGGGGACTCCATGCTGGGAGCCGGTATCCATGACGGCGACCTGCTGATCATCGATCGTGCCCTGACCGCTCAGGACGGCGACATCATCATCGCCCTGCTGGACGGTGAGCTGCTGGTCAAGCGATTGTACCGCAGGCATGGCCGTGTTGAACTCCACTCTGAAAACACAGACTATTCCCCGATTATTATGGACGGCGACGCTACGCTTGATGTCTGGGGTGTGGTTATCCATGTGATTCATTCCCTGCGATGAGGCCGGTCATCGCCCTCTGCGACGCCAATGCCTTCTACTGTTCCTGTGAGCGGGTCTTTGATCCGACCCTGATTGGCAGGCCACTGGGTGTTCTCAGCAATAACGACGGCTGTATTGTCGCCCGAACCCCGGAGCTGAAAGCCCTTGGTGTGGCCATGGGCACACCGGCGTTCAGGGTGCGTCACTTGCTGGAACAGGGGGTGATTGACCTTCGCAGCTCCAACTATGCGTTGTACGGGGACATGTCATCGCGTTTCATGAGCGTGTTGGAACAGTTCAGTCCGAAGGTTGAGGTGTACTCCATTGATGAGGCGTTTGTGGATCTGGCGGGTTTTCCGGCAGACCAGCTTCATGGCATTGGCGCTGACATGAAACAGCGTGTGCAGCAGTGGACCGGCCTGCCAATTGGTGTAGGCATAGCCAATAACAAGACTCTTGCCAAATTAGCTAACTATGCCGCCAAGAATTACCCGGCCACTGGTGGCGTGGTGGATCTCACTGATCCTGTCCGGCAGCGACGGCTGATGGATATCACGCCGGTTCGTGAAGTCTGGGGCGTCGGTAGTCGGATTGGCAAACGGCTGGATCATTGGGGAATAAGGACAGCAGGAGAGCTTAGTAAGTGTAAGCCTGCATGGATACGCAAGGAGTTTTCTGTAGTGCTGGAGCGTACAGTCTGTGAGCTTCAGGGGGAGAGTTGTATTCCCTGGGAAGAGGAAATCACCGGTAACAAGCACCAGATCATATGTTCACGCAGTTTCGGACAGGCGGTCACTACTTTTGACGACCTGCATGCTGCATTAGTGAACTTTGTGGACAGAGCCTGTGAGAAGCTTCGCGCACAGGGAAAGTTTTCCCGTGAGGCTTTGATTATGATCCGCACCGATCCGTACCGGGATGCACCGCAACATAACGCAAATCTGACCCTAAGCATACCGGAGCCTACCTGTGACACCCGTCGATGGCTACAGCTTCTAAGGCCGGGGCTGGAGAAAATCTATCGGGAAGGTTTTTTGTATCGCAAGGCTGGCTTTATGTTGGTGGATCTCTGCGACGGTACTGGTTTTCAGGCAGACCTCTGGAGCGAGCATGTGCTGCCAGAAACACCAGCCATGATGACTGTGATGGACGCCATCAACCGTCGCTATGGGAAACAGACCCTAAAACCGGCAGCGGTTGGATTAAATGAAAGGCCATGGCATATGGCTCGTAAAATGCTGACCCCCCAATATACGACTAGGTGGTCAGATATTTTAAAGGTCAATGCAAAAGGTCAAAAGTATCCTTCAACGTTTCACTAGAAAGTCTCCCTACCAGCTTCTCACGGTTGTCCAGAACTGACCGTATACCGTGCCGATGAATCTGATTGGCCAGTCTCAGCATTCGGTCCATTTCGGCATGACCACCCTTGTTCAGCACAACAACCCCAATCCGGATGAGGAAATGTAGGCCAGCAGTAGGGCTTATCAGGTCGTCGCCATGATAACGATCAAGAGCAGAATCCAGTTCAAACTGAAAGAATAGTTCGGCGCCTTCAGCATCTACGTGGAATTCGTTATCAGTGTTGCAGTCAGTGAAATATTGTCCTTTTTTGACGATAGAATCCTCAATATCTAGGCTCAGAGTCATAAGATCCCGGAAACCAGCCGTCATGCTGTCGTAGTGATCATCAGCAAAGGGCAGATGGATCGGCGCGGGGAGTGGGGTCCTGGGATGCTCTGAAAAACTGCTAGGCGGATAGTATCTTTGTCCATAATGGAAAATATCACGATATAACCAGGATGCATGGAGTCCCTTTTGGTAGCCGTACCGGTTCCAAAGCACATCAATGGCAATAATTTCCTCTGGACTCAGAATTTGGAATCTAGGTTCCTGGTTGTTCCTCAGAGCCCACGCTTGCTCATCGGCATCAATGGACAATGCGAATTTCAGCAGTTCTTCGCAGAAAGCAGGGGAATAAGCATTTGGAGCTATAGCAATAGTCCCGTCATCATTAACTGTTCTGGCGAGCCAGTTGCGCTTTTCAGGGTTAAAATGGTTGGCTAAAAGGTAGTTTCTGAAATGGTTCAGTGGCCGCATATAGCTGTACTGGGGATCGACCAACATCGACTCCATGGATTTGTCTGAAGATACTCTTCCACACACCCAGCAGCCGAAGCGATTGCCGCAGGATGTCTTCCGTTGCTGACCGTCAGCATAGGCATTCACCATGCATTCGCCACCTTCCGCCCCCCTGTATACGCGCACAAGATCCTCAAAATCGGAATAGGACGGCAAAAGCTCTGATCGAACCAGGCCAATGGAGTAGAAGATGTCGTCGAGCGTGAAATCAGCAATTGGCGAAAGCACATATTCGCCGTTCTCGTTGGCTACAGGCAAGTCAGAACGCTCGCCCCTGCTTCTCATCGAAATCGCCCGGGCTTTACTTTCGTCGCGGCGTTTTCCTACAACAGAACAAATCCTGGCACCTTTCTTAACCCCCAGTTGTCTGAATATGCGGTTTTTCTCTTTGTTGATGGGGGAAACCTTGAGCATCTGCGAACATTTTGCAGACTTGCCTACACTGGCAATAGTTCTGCCTCCCAGAATATTAACCATATAGTTGTTGGACAGTGAAGGCCGAGCGATAGAAATCGTGGCAGGAATATTATTATCGGAGACAAACTGTTTAATCTTTTCTATTTCTATCTTTGCATAACGATCAATCTCAGGGTTCTCAAGACCAGTATCGCTTGAAATGATAGCCATTTTAGGAACGACTCTATTACCACTGGCATATTCTATGGCGGCATTGAGAATAACTGTTGTCATGACGCTGCTATCCTTGCCAAGGCTCGTGCAAATAACGAAATGCCAGCCTTCATCCCATAATTTATTGCAGCTTGATTTAACCTGTTCTATTTTTTCCTCTGTATCTACATTTTCAATAATATTGATTATTTCAGCTTCACCGGAACTGAAGTCGAAAGACAGGCTTGTGGTTTCCATACGTAATAACCTCTTTTGTTAAGGTTATTAACTCATGAGGCTAAAATAATGCAATTCCTTAATTATCATAAGGAGGCCGTTATGCCTGAAGAATACGAAGAAGATGAAGATGAAGATGAAGATGATGAAATATACGAGGTAGATGAAGATAGTGATGATGAAGAGGCTAGAGATCGAGCATCTTTTCTTGAATACATAAGGAAAAATTACTAGAAATAAGAATGGCGCCACGATAGGCGCCATTATCTATTTCAGGTTAGGACGTTTGAACCAACCCCTTACAAACGATTCTGCTTTTTGAGCATCGTTATATTTTTCCATCGCAAAGCGAAAAACATCACTACGGTTAGAATCTTTGCGAATATCTGTTGATGGCCTCGGTATCTTAGGTTTATGGCCACAATCAGCAATGGCAAAATCAAAACTAGACTGCTCTTCCTGCATGAAAATATTAACCTCTATCCTCTATCCTCTATCCTCTATCCTCTATCCTCTATCGGCAACCTGCGATACTGACAAGCCCGAAGAACCTGGCTGCTGATATATTTTATCACTTCGGCTTTTGGCGCAAATATTGAAGTAAAACCACATAAAAAAACAACCCTTTGTAGTGCCTCTTTTCTTAGGTTTGCCAGCAAAGATATTGCCTGAGAGGACATCCCTTTGTGTATGAGTATGGCAAACTCCGTACACTCAGAATGGTTAAGGATGCTATCAGGTAGACTGGCGGTGGAATCAAAAGATTCAGGTGATTCCTGGCAGTTCTGAAACAAGTCCATGACGCCCCCCTTTTTAAAGTGCCTGAATGGTATTTAACAGGTGAAGCTCGGGTTCTACGGGGCAGCTTAAAACCCCCTTTTTAAAATTGTTTTCTTCCTCGTCATCATCCCAAACCTCAACATACCACATGGGATCAACCGGGTTCAGCTCGTCGGGATAAATACGATTAACCTTTAGGGCGCTATCGTTGGCGAACTCAATCCCGCAAGAAAAGGCTTCAGCGGCATCGCACGTTGCAAACTCAAAAATGGTAATGCTCATTTGAAAAACCTGCTTGTTTGTTGGCTCTAAAGGTATTGTCCCTTAAACTGAAATAATGCAAGCCCCACCAATAGCAGGGCTTCGAACATTAAGACGCAGCCGGAAGCGTGGGATATTCAAAACTGTCAATTATTGACATTACCGTTTCTATCGCTGATGCCCTGTCAATTACACGGTCAGGCTGTTCTGAACAAAGGATTGCTTTTCCAGATTCGATATCAGTCACTTCTATACGTCCTGAAGCAGACAGGCTGAAGACGCTACCCGTGATATCGTCCAAAAATATAACTTCCATACTGCCCCCTAAAGATTGACTACCCAGCCCCAATCAAGCTCAGCACCAATGCTACCACCATTGGTATTGATAGGAATATCATCAACAATATCGGCGTCATTATAATTCTGAAAACCAATGAAAAATTCCATTTCGGACATCGGACCAAGTGCATTACCACGATACACTTTCAGCCCTGCAATCTCATCCTGGTGTATTAGCAAGTTACTTAAAATCTGTATGGCCGACATTTTCACGCAAGTACGATCAATATCAACCATCGTGAAATCTAGTTTTGAAAGTAGCGTAGGATATTTTTCTTTCACTGACGATAGCATTCCGAGAACCATTGCGCCGCTGCCGCATGTCGGTTCACTAATTCTCAAGACCTTTTTTTCAGGAAAGAAATTTCCGGTTATTAGGTCATGGTTGGCAATATCAGACATTAGTTTGCAGACATGAAAAGGAGTAAAAAACTGACCGAGACACTTTTTATGTCCTCTCCCGGACAAATTCATATAAATTCCGCCGAGCAAATCTACATATGGACAATCAATAACGGCCTGTGCATACATTCTCCCCAATTCAAATAACTGTTTACGCTCGTTATCATCAATGGGGCGATAGTGTTTACCGTTGTTCACTCCGAAGCCTGTTAAGAGATCGTCCAAAAATAACGAAAAGAAATTATCTGATGAAAGGTTCCAGAATCTATCTAATTTTGAAGATAGAGAGTCTATGTGATGTCGGCTTTTCTCTATTGACATGAATACGCCTCCTTATGGCGTCTTCATTATCTATTATTTAAAAAATATGCAAGTTTGATCAAAGCCTTTTATAATCTGACAATCTGAAAACCTCATCAGATTCATTTTCCGTAATTAGGTTGTATGCACCGAGGGAGAAGCCAATGTAGAAACACCTACATTGGCTTTGTTTTGATGCGTATCAATAAAGACCGCTGCTAAATACGTAAACTGTGCGCCGCTTGAATGATAAATTTGTGCCGACCTGTCCTTAGATCGGCCTTTTTTGTTGTTTTACTCTTAGTAAACCCCCTTATCAGGCCGGTTACATGAAATCCCGCACAGGTTAAGACCGGCCTTTTTTTACATCACAAAAGCGAACAAATCATCCTGATTGTCAATTTCTGACAATGAAGATTCTGTGTCATCAAGCACTTGCTGTTGTTCTACTCGAACCAGAGTTAGAAACGCATCCTCAGAAATCACTTCAACACCGAGAAATTGCGCTTTTGCCAGTTTGCTACCGGCTGATTCACCACAAACCAGCATATCGGTTTTCTTGCTCAAAGAACCTGATGGTTTCCCACCTGCTGAAATAATCAAATTGTGAATGTCCGTGCGAGAACCGTGAGACAGCTTGCCGGTCACAACGATGGTTTTGCCTGTGATAGCAGTTCTTGTTGCCGGTGCAGATGTATCGTCTTGCGCTGATGCCGTCACAAGACACCAAGGGTGTGCCAGAACAGCCTTAATCTCGTCAAGATTCTTCTCTCTGCCTTCGATGATGCTGGAAGCGGCAACCAGTCCGATCCCTTCAACACCAAGCAGATAGCTCTCTGTCATCGTCAGAAATTCCTCCAGGGAAATATTCTCCAGTATTCGACGGCTTGTACCCCGTCCAAGACAATGAATCCCGAAGGCTCCAAGGAGGCGCCAGTCCTCAAGCGGTGTCTGGAACGCATTCTGGATGGACGTATACAGGTTTTGGGCAATGCCTGTACTTATCCCAACATTCTCAAAATCAGCGATGGTCATGCTCAAAATGGTAGAAACAGAGGTGATATCCGATGACACCAGCCTGTCAATAACTGACGACCCGAAGCCCTTAATATGCTCAACGGTGGTGAAAAAATGCTTAATCGAGGAGCCGGAGCGTGCAGAGCAATCCGTGTCTTCTGGACAATAGAGAAAATCGTTATTCCAGACCAGGCGAGTAGAACAGCATGGGCAGTGCTCAGGCACGTCTGGGATCACTTTCTCTACAACCTTGGTTACATACGGGATGACCTCGCCAGACCGGACAATCTCAACCCGCGCGCCTTTTCCAATCCCTTTTGAGAGAATGTTAGCGGCATGATGGCCGGTGACATTTGAGATAACAGCGCCGGAAAGTTCTGTTGGCTCAATCTTGATGACGGGAGAGACTTTTCCGGTTCTTCCCACCTGCCATGAAACACTCTGTACTCTGGCCAAGGCGGTTTCTCCCCGCACTTTCTTGGCCAATTGCCAGTTGTGGTGATGGCTTGTGCTTCCGAGCAAGTCCTTGATGGAAGAATCAGCAAATTCGAGGACTATGCCGTCAGTTGGATAGTCGATATTGGTCAGTTCGGCATACGCATCGTCAATATTCGACAAGAGGTTTCCGGCACCACCATGAGCAGCAAACGTCAGACTTTTGAGTGTCGAAAACGGACGGAAATGAATTGCCCCAGCTTTTAGAGCAGCAGCAATAGCAGGCTCAACCGTTTCAGCAGCAACAGCACCAACGACGACATTTCGCGGGTGCTTGTACTGGCCTGCAAGATGGGCTTCAAAATAGGATTTTGTCAGTACGATTTCGCCGGTTATTTCGCCTTCGGCATCGCCATGAAGCATCCGAACTCCCTTTTGCACCGAGGGTGTCAGATCGCTCCCCCAAAGACCGTTTCCGCGACTCACCAGACGTTTATTTGATAAGCGAGCCGCCATGCCATCCAGTTTGGGAGTCATCCGAATCTCAAGGCAGCTTGTATCCAAGCCTGCGGCTTCAGCCGCACTAACTGATTTCGCAATCCACCGTTCAACATCGTCAACGGCATATGCCTTTTGAGTCGAAAGCATGGGTGTTGAATGCTTCACCCTGCTTTCAGAAAACACGGGTTCGACTTCAACACTGGAGAGGAACGGGTTTGCCGGATCAATGTCCCGTAGTTGTTCCGAGAGCAAGTCATATTCCGAATCGGAAATAATCGGCTGTCCTGCACGATAGGCGTCGTTTGCTATTGTCAGCCTATCAACGAGCGTCTGAGTATTGATATTTGTGTTCAAAATTGCCCCCTAACCGATTGAAATATCGCAGCTACTTTCTAGGGTCAGAATACGGGATTCCATGAATATGCAAGTCAAAAAAAGCCTGTCCGAAGACAGGCTAAACAGGGGAGGGGGGACTTAATTCTTGTTTGGAATGAGTTTCAGCATTTCAGCCGGTGCGTGATGGCTCCAATCGAATTTGAAGCCGATGACTCCTTTCACAAATTCAGCCTTGCTACCTGCTGCCAGCTTCTCAAACGCATTGTCACCGTGAGCAATGTCGTAAGCTGTAGACAGTCCTACCTGATTGCAAAGGGCGATCAGCCCGTGCTTGGTTAATTTGGACAATGAGGCTTTTTCTGGCTTCCATGCTTCGATCACTTTCTGCTCTGCATCGTCAAGAACTGACAGGCATCCGATCATCAGGTCAGTGAACTCATGGTCTGGCTGATTGTTGTCGGCGGACTCGCTGGCCATGAAAGCGATGGCTGCATTGATCTCATTCTGGATGAGCTTAATGTCCAGAGAGACACAAGCCTGAATCATGGCATTGAAGCGGGTAGCCCCTTTCAGGGCATCAATAGAAGGCTTGTAGCCTGAAGCCTTACAAATGCTGGCCAGCATCACTCCGAGCTTGAAACCTGCATTGTTGAGCATGTGGGTGGCGCTGATTTGCCGTACCTGCCCACGGTAATCTTCAATGACGGCCTTTGGTGTCTTCTGTTCTATCTTGGCGGCTGCTTTTTTCTCAGGAGCGGTATCGACCTTAGCGGCTCCTGCGGGTTTGTCTGTGGCATGTACCTTGGGTGCCTTCAGACTATCTTTGAATGCCTTGACGCATTTCCGGTGACACTCAGAATCAATGCACTGATCGGGGATAATGCTTCCGCAATCGTTGTTAATGCCGTCTTTGAGGATAACGGCGTTCTTGGCGCATCCGGTACAACCAGACTGGTACTGATCGGCACCGACATTGGCGGGGGAGACTGTAAACCGGTCAGATTCCGGTTTCTCGATGGCAATCAGTACTGTGCCATATTCTGCCTCAAGCTCTGGCTTGCGAACCTCATTCAGCCATTGTTCGGTCTTGGCTTTGAAGCAGGGCAGGTTCCCGCATTTGGCCTTGCCTACGTGGGTATCAAAGAGGCCAGATTGGAGGTCAGAATTGTGTTGGCATTTCTGGCAGTCTGTGACATCAAACTTTGCAGTAGACAGGAGTCGTTGCGCTTTTCCGGCACGTTCCCGCAGCTTTTCAACCGTCCATTTTTCAGCAATGATTTTTTCCAGAGTGCCTTCTTGCAGTTTGTGCGTGAACTGAGACAGGATTTCGGCGTGTCCCAGCTTAATGCTGCCATCGTCCAAAGCTGACAGCACGACTGGAGCGCATGACATGATAACCAGCCTTGCCCTGACTTTTGCCGCAGTCCAGCCGAGAGATTTTGCCGCTTCTTCTACGTCGCCGTCGTACAGCGAGACATAGCGTTGTGCTGCCACGGCTTCATCAAAGAATGAAAGGTCTTCACGATTGATGTTTTCAGACAGGCCAATCGCAATAGCCTCTTTGTCATCCACCCGTTTGATGGTGGCCGGAATATCAGAAATTCCGAGTTCTTTTGAGGCTTCCCATCGTCCATAACCCGCCAGAATTTCAACCCTTCCAGACTGGTCTGGATGAGGGCGAACGGTGATACCGTTAATAACACCATGCCGACTAATATCGTTTTTCAATTCAGTGAATTTCTTATCGTCACGCTTGCGGCGCACGTTCTTCAAATGAAATTCATCAATATCAGACAATGGAATACGCATTACGGAACCATCGGAAACGGAAGCGTAATTAAATTGATTGTTAATGCTGATTGCGGCTTGCATATTAAATCCCTCAAAAGAAGTGCTTTCTGAATTCCAATTTCAGTGTATCGAAGAATCTAAATATGCAAGCGTCGGCGGAACCAAAAAATATAAAAGGGCTAGAATGTTGTGAGCATTCTTGCCCTTTAAAATAAACCAGAAGGTTATTCGTTCATATTTGCTTTTTGTGAACTATATCCTTCAAGTCGTCCATGCTAACCTCTACGACTTCAGCTAGTATCTTGCTATCGGTGTCACCTAGCTCTTTCGGTAGCAGAAGTTTCACTATTTTCTGACGGTTTACCTTCGGGTGTGTGAATAGACAGAAATATTTAGCCTTTGAAAAAGCTGCGGGTTTCGCGTCACGACACCCCCAAAAGTCAGCCGGTATCATTAGTGGTACATAATGGACAGCACGATGCATGCTGGCAAACGGATAAAAATGAGAGTCTGCAAAGATATACACATTTTCGATTTTTGTAAATTTCAAACGTATAAGGAACGAGCGTTGAGCCATGCTGTCAAAGTATGACTTTGCACTATGATCGTCATTCGCATCTTTCAGGAAGGATACTATAAGTACTGGTTTATTATCTTCATCCGGATAGCTTCTGGTTTCAAGGCCAAAGCTATCAAATACCTGTTTGGCTCCTTCGTGTTCGATGCTCCAGTTAAGGTTTACGGAAACCTGGTAGAAGCGATCATCGTCATTATATTCATCAACTGACACAACTGAGGCTGAAACAGAGGTATTTAGAACTGGCTTTAATAGTTCTTCACGCATTATGCTCTCGTTGAACTCTTTTTTTGCTGTGGTCTGTAATGCCATTTCCTTGAATGTGAGATGGGGAGAGACTGCACTTTTAGAGGTTTTGCTGTCACTAGCGGTAGTGTCAATTTTAAACTGACGATGTAGGTCAGCATTTTCTTTTCTGAGCATGGCTAACTCTTCCTTGAGTTGATTCTCGGTTTCCAGGCTGGTTGCCTTATCCAAGAGGACGGTTTTGTTGATGGTTGCTGTCGCTGTCATGTTCAGAACCGTGCGATTGTTCGAATTGACTGTCACAGTTTCCTTAACGTCGGAAAGCGTCATCAACGAACTGGTTATGACACGGATATTTTCATCCAGCTTGCCGTTGGAAACGGTAGATGTGCCGGAAACGAGAGAACCAAATCGATCACTGGCTTTTTGCTTGATCCTGAGTTTCACAATCAGCCTGGCCTCGACCATTGTTTCCGAGTCGCCCAAAACATAGCTGTCGGAGACCTGAACAGATTCAAACTGTGGCGTGGTAGCGCCTGCGAGCGTTGAAAGAAAAAAAAGACCAGAGAAGATAACAACCCTGAAAGAAAATGCGGACATCCTAACCCCCCGGTGCGGCATCACTGCCGCACAAACTGATATTAGATACTGGAACCGTCTACTTGTTGACTCCGGGTTTCCGGAGCAATGGACTCGTCTGGACTGGTGTTTTCTGCCTTCTCTATTGCTTGCTGCCGGCGCTTCTCAATTCGGCGTTCTAGGTCAAGAAATGCAGCCTGTATTTTCTGGTCTGTGGACTCTGAAAGTTGCTGCTGAATAATGGCGTTGTACTCGTCGTATGGCATTTTCAGGAGTACGAAGCTGTAGTACATGCCGTTAATGCTGATGGTCTCGCTTTTCACTGTGTCGTAGCCGACAACTGGGATATTTGTCACCAGTTTGTCGATCAGGGCCTCATACTGCTTGGTTATCCCACCGCTGTTTTCCTGCGTGTACAAACGTTCGCTGCCGCTGATTTCCTGGCTGATGGTTTTGGCGAGTTCAAACTCTGCATCAAGCTTGGCAACTTTTCGTGAGTTGCTGAGTGAGTCTGATCTTCCCATGCCGGTGCCAAAAAAGCCGGTAGCATCAGCCGGCAATGGCTCCATTGCCCAGGATGGGATCTGGCCAAGCAATGACTCGTTTTTGCGTTGAGCCTTGGTATTTTGTTCCTCTACATACTGCTGTTTGAGTTCCTCTGCCTTCAACTGATCTTCCATTAAGCTCTGTTGAGTGCTGGATGCGCACCCGGCCATAAATAGAAAGCAGATTGCCGGAAGCAGGCCGGTTGGCTTGTGGAGTGTAATGGCTGACATAGTTGCCCCCTTGAAGTGATGAATGTCGTATTCTACTGAGGCTTCAAACGGAACAATTGACAGCAAACAGCCTTCAGTATTTCTTTTTCGTTTTTTTGGATTGCTGCGAGACTTGAAGCTCTCGCGTTATAGCTCGTCACGCGAGCGCGGCTATACCCTTGGGATTCTCTGTATTGGTGGTAGCTGGTATGGCATTTGTCGAGTCGTCGCTGCGTACTAATCAAGCGGTTGAGCGCATCTCTCAATTCGATCAGATCGGCAATATCTTCCATATCTCCCCCGGTGTTAGAGAAAGCCCCGCAGAAAGCAGGGCTAGATTTTTCAGTAGGGTATGTCGTCCGAGAACTGGTCAAAATCCCCCTGTTGCTGTTGGGGAGCTTGCTGGCGCTGATTATTGCTTGCCTGCTGATTGGCCGAATCCAGCATTATCATCTGGCCGTTCAGCCCGACAACAATCTCCGTGGTGTAACGATCCTGGCCTTGTTGATCCTGCCATTTGCGGGTTTGCAGCTTGCCCTCAACGAAGACCTTGCTGCCTTTGTGAAGATACTCCTGAGCAATTTCAGCCAGCTTCCCGAAGATCACAACACGGTGCCACTCGGTTTTCTCAACCTTGTTGCCTGTCTGCTTGTCCTTGTAGGACTCGGAAGTGGCGATGCTGATTGTGGCGACGGCGCTACCGTTTGGCGTGTACCGAACTTCAGGTTTGTCGCCCAAGTTGCCGATAAGCTGCACTTTGTTGAGTGAACGAGACATTGGTTTTCTCCCCTTGGCTTAATGTCTGGTTTCTATTTTACGGAGAACGGAAATAATGCAAGTCGGTCTTTTCCGAGTATCCACAATTTCGGTGGATAACCCTGTGTGATTTGCAGGAAAAGCCTATTTCTGCTGAGAAAGAAAAAAGTCAAGCATTTGAGTGAGAGAGGTGAGGGTGTACTGCCTCCATCGCCATCGTTTCATTGTCAATAATTGACGGTATACAATCATATGTCCTAAATGGACAAAGATACCCAACCTGAACCACCGACGTTGCCGGAAAACTGGGTGTCAACACCCCGACTGATCTCAGATTTCGAGGATTGTTTGAACCAAACAGGCTTGATAATGGTCTATATTTAAAAATATTACATATTGCGATATAATGCTCTAGAGTATTAGGGCATATACATCGTGCGTATTATAACGGAAACACGAATCAAGCAGGCCATAGAAGATAACCCTCAGTGGGCACGGGGTCTGGAATTATGGCGGTCAGTCTTTCGTCAAAAGGGGATCTCTTTTGAGTCCTTCGAACAGATCAGGCAGGTCTGGAAGGAGGCCAGTGGCTGGAATACGGATAGGGTTCCTGCCAGGCGGCTGAAAAATGAGTCTACTACCGGTGATTTGTACATTTTTGACATTCACGGTAATGACTGTCGTGTTGTCTGCCTCCTACGTAAGGTTGGCAACATATTTTACGTCCGCGAAGTCATGTCACATGCAGACTATGACGAGTGGTGTAAGAGGAACATCAAATGAAGAAGTCAATGATCAAAAAATCAGCACCCAAAGTCGATATGCAAAGCTTCGCTGCGGTCTTCGCTGATATGACTGTAGAGTTGACTGACATTATTAATAGTGGGATGAACATAATCCACTACTGCACAGCGCCAATTGAAAGTGAAGAAGAGTTGCTTGAACGTGCTGAGGTTATGGATGGTATGTTTGATATGGCGAAATCTGAAACAGATATTGTCATCTTGTTTGCTACAGCTATCGCAGATCGCATTGAAGAGTATGAAAAGGAAAACCTCGTTTTCCCATCCGGTAGCCAAGGAGAGAAGCTTGCATTCCTAATGAGTCTCAAGGGTGTTAAGCAGAAAGATCTTGCAGAGATTGCACCTCAGAGCGTGATCTCTGAGATTATTAATAACCATCGCAAAATGACCGTAGAGCATATCAAAGGCTTTTCAGTGTTCTTCAAAGTCCCATTTGACTACTTTATAGAGTAGGCTGGCAGCACTGCCCATTTTTTTGCACTAACTATTTACTCACCGTTCAACAATATTGAACGGTGCGGGAAAAATGATATTCCAATCTGTGTATTCTCCCAGTTCATTTCGAATCGGGTGTTTCACATGTCTGACATCAAACCCAAGTTTTGCTTGAAAAAGGCGCTTCCACTAGGCCTGACCGCAATACTGGCCGCTACTGCGTCATCTGTACTGACCGTGAACCTGATGCAGCCAATGGACGACCAGCAGGAAGCATTAGTGCTTGATCGCCAAGCGGTTAAGACGATTGTTCGTGAAACGGTTGCTGAGGAAGTCTCGACCCAATCGGTAACGAACGTGAACATAACGCAAACAACAGAAGGTCAGGAGAAAGAGATCCTTGATCGCCAGACAGTCCAGCTTATTATTCGTGAAACGCTTGCCGAAGAACCCGAGATTCTTATCAAGTCGGTGGAGAATCTACGCAAAACCCACCTGAAAAAACAGGCAGAAAAGGAGAAAGAGCAGATCAGCCAGGTTCAGGAGATGTTGGAGAAGACATCCGCACCATGGGCGGGATCTGACAGCAAAGATGCTGTGACGATTAACTACTTCAGCGACTATAACTGTGGCTACTGCAAGAAACAGGCGAAGGTGTTCAGTGATCTGTTGTCCAAAACTGACAATATTAAAGTGGTCTATAACCCGTTTCCGATTTTTGGGCAGGCATCTGAGAAAGCTGCTGCTGCAACCATGATGGCTTGGCAGAAAGGACCAGCTCAATTCCTCCAGGTTCACAATGCGCTTATCAGCCATGAGGGACGTATTACCGATGATGTTGTAACAAAGGCATTGTCAGATGTAGACATAGATGCCCTGGGAGCCAATTTCTCTGGTGCTGAAAATGCTGTCAGAGCCAATCAAGCACTGGGGAAAATGCTGAAGCTGGAAGGAACGCCAGCCTTGTTGATCAACAACAAGTTGTACAGAGGCTTCATGGACGCCAATGCGCTAACCGAGGCCATTGGCAGCGTCAAAAGCTGAAAGATGCCAACCCTTTAAGTTGACCAGTATTTCCGATCAGGAGTCGTATTGTGAGCGAATGCGTTGACCCAAAACCCTTCAAACCTGCTGTTAGCATGCAGAACGTGACAATTAAGGCGGAATCGATCCAAAGCAAGGCGATAAAATATGCCTGTTTCACGCTATTCGGCTTTTCTCTGTCTCTCTTCACTTACGTTTGGGCGCCAGAGATCTGGGGAAGACTCGCCAGTGCAGTCTTCACACTGATTGCCTGACATCTGTCAGCACCGATTTAAAATGTCCACCTTTCACCGATCCAAAATGACCTGTGTGAGATGATAATCTAATCAGATTATCGTAG
>NZ_BAABFL010000412.1:0-15857 GCF_039540975.1 Kistimonas scapharcae | reverse complement strand
GTTTTGTGCAAAAACTGTACTCTGTTGCCAAAAGTACGGCCAGCTTGCTCACATTCCCAAGGTTAAGCGGGATTTAAGGAATCTGCCAGTTGTATAGGTTCCAGCGGCAGTAGACGATATAATCAACGGTTTTTTAGCTGTAACCTCAAATCGCCGGATGACTGTGAAAGCGCATAACGAACCTTCCCGACTGTTTTCTGTAGCACCCATGATGGACTGGACGGACCGTCATTGCCGCTATTTTCTCAGGCAGATTTCCCGGTCGGCCCTGCTGTATACCGAGATGGTGACAACCGGTGCGTTAATCCATGGCGATAGACATCGTTTTCTGGCTTTTAATCCGGAAGAGCACCCCGTTGCCCTGCAGTTGGGCGGGAATGATCCGAAAGAACTGACGGAATGTGCGCACTATGCTGAGCAATGGGGGTACAATGAAGTTAACCTGAATGTCGGTTGCCCCAGTGATCGTGTGCAAAATGGCCGGATTGGCGCTTGCCTAATGGCCGAACCGGAAACCGTTGCAGCCTGTGTCAAGGCGATGCGTGATAGAGTAGATATTCCGGTCACAGTGAAACACCGTATCGGCATCAATGGCCGGGATTCCTGGGATGCACTGGTGGATTTCGTCGGGCAGGTGGCGGAAGCCGGTTGTAAAACCTTTATCGTCCATGCCCGTATTGCGATCCTTGAGGGTTTGAGTCCTAAAGAAAACCGCGATATTCCGCCGCTGCGATATGATGTTGTCTATCGCCTCAAGGAAACCTTCCCAGATCTGGAAATTATTCTGAATGGTGGCGTTAAAACCATCGCTGAAACCGAAGCGCATTTACAGCATGTAGATGGTGTGATGGTGGGGCGGGAAGCTTACCAGAATCCCTGGTTGCTGGCCGACGTTGACAATATTATTTATGGCCAAGAAGAAAACGAATCTGACATTGTATTGACCCGCCATGCTGTGATGGAAGCCATATTGCCTTATATTGAGCAGTGCCTGGCTAATGGCAGTCACCTCAACCATATCACCCGTCATGTCTTAGGTCTGTTTAATGGACAGCCGGGTGCTCGTCGGTTCCGGCGACACCTCAGCGAAAATGGGTATAGAGTAGGCGCTGGTATTGACGTGATTCGTGACGCATTGGCGCTGGTACCTGATATCCTGCCGTCAGCACAGATTCAGGACGAAACCCCAACAGCATGCTTGAGAAACTGAGTCTCCTCGCGATCCGATTAACGCCGTGGAAACCACTGTTGTTTCTGGCGCTTTTCGGATCGTTATTGGCTGTTTGCATTGCGTTGTTCCAGTCAGTCTTACTGGAATCCAGCCCGATGTTTATGTTCGGGTTGGTGGGTATTTTGTGGTCGCTGACCGGCTTCATGTTAATCGCCAGTTTCCAAAAAATTCCTGAGAAACCTGAGAGCTGTCCCCGTTTTTTTCGACGGCAGCTATTGAGAATCAAGCGATTTGGTTATGGGTTGTTGGCATTGTTTTTCTTGCTGACGACACTGGGCGTTCTTGTAACAACCTTTCGTTTGATCAGACTCTATCTCTGAAACGTTGTGAATTAATGCGTTATGTGTCTTCAAAGGCCACCTTGCTGTAGGGCAGGAAGGCCTTTTTTACTGACTATCAGAGCGTGGCCAGACGTGCAGCGAGGCCCGAATCCCGCACTGTCGCACGGCAGATGGCCTGTTCCAGTATTGGCTGGCAGGCGAAGAGATCCAGTTGTTTCTTGGCCCGGGTAATACCGGTATAAACCAGTTCCCGGGTTAATACCGGCCCCGCCTGATCCGGAAGTACTATGACCGTATGATCAAATTCCGATCCCTGGCTTTTGTGTATGGTCATGGCAAATACCGTTTCATGCTCAGGCAGGCGACTTGGCAGGAAGGTTCGAATAGAACGATCCGGCATTTCAAAGGCAACCCGTAAGCGTCCGACGCCGTCAGGCAGGGTGATACCAATATCGCCGTTGTACAGGCCGAGGCTGTGGTCATTGCGTGTAATCAAGATCGGACGACCGGCATACCATGGCGCATCCGTTCTGATCAGTCCTGCAGAGGCCAGCGTTTGACTGATTGCCAGATTCAAACCTGCAACACCATAACGACCCTCACGCACGGCACATAACACTCTGAACTGGTTAAAAGCAGCAATAATGGTTTCAGGTGAACCTTGTTGCACGATTTCGTTCAAGTACGCGCGATACCCTTCAAGCGCGAGCGTCATCAGGTAGGGATAGTCTTTTTCACCCTGGGTATGGAGTGTGATATCGGAGTAGTTGCTATTCGTTAACGCGTTAACCTGTAGAGGGTTGCCACTGTTAACGGCACTGGCCAATTGTCCAATACCTGAGTGTGCATCGAATCGGTAGCTTTTACGTAGTAAACACAGGCTGTCACGTAAACTCGAACCATTGGCCTGCTGAAACGGCGAAAGATCAAAGCCGGTTAGCTGTTGTAACTGCTCACATTGATCGGGACTGTAACCTTCACTCGCAAAACTACAAATATCGCCAAGTACACTGCCTGCCTCAACGGACGACAATTGATCTCTGTCCCCCAGCAAAATCAGGCGGGCATGATCAGGCAAAGCTTCCAGTAGTCGCGCCATCAGAGGCAGATCGACCATGGACGCTTCATCGACCACCAGAATATCAAGGTGCAATCGGTTTTGGCGGTTATGTTTGAAACCGGGTTGGTTGGGAATTACCCCCAGTAGCCGGTGGAGTGTACTCGCCATGGTCGGAATGCTGTTTTGAACCGCTTCACTGCAATTGAGCTGGCTGCGGGCATTACCGATGGATTCTGTCAGACGCGCAGCAGCCTTACCTGTCGGTGCAACCAGTCGTATATCTGGCACTTTCCCCTGGGCGATACCTTGTTCTACCAGCAGGGCAAGCAGACGAGTCACCGTTGTTGTTTTGCCTGTACCGGGGCCACCACTGATGACTGTAAACCGTCGCATGGCCGCAACCGCTGCAGCGACCTTCTGCCAGTTGAGACAGGTTGATTCAGGAATTAAGTGATCCAGAGTCTGCCAATGATCGGCCTGGATGGCAGCAGCCACGGCCTCCCAGTCAATCTGTTCCGGCTTTTCGATATCCAGCCATTTGATGAGCTGTGGGCGGATATCGTCGGCAACAAGGGAGGTGAGTTGCTTTCGGATAAATGGATAACTTCGGGTAAATAGCCTTGAGAGCGTTTCATGCATACCCGATAGGTTAACCGGTGTGTTTTGGCTGTTGGCCAGCCAGTCACTGACGGCTTTTTCATATAGCCAGTAGCGTCGAAGATAAAGGCGGTTATCCTGCAGTACCAGCGGTGACGCTGAGCTGCCGTCGGTAATCAGCGGAATGGCTTTTAGCGTGTCTAACCAGGCATCTGGTGCAACCCCCGATTTTTCGATTAATTGACGGCTTTCAGCGTCTTTGCACCCAAACAAGTGGGTGATATCCAGGCTATCCAGCTTGAGGCAGACATTGCCATGGCCCAGCTGATGGCTGACCAGTGCGCCAACCAGTGTCAGGAGATCATGGTCGTATAATGATGTGAGAAACCGTGCAAACTGGTAATCCAGAGTCCGAATATTTCCCGTGTCGACCAATCCCGATAATGCTTTCAGCATGTCTGATCTCCTCTGGGGGCAACGCCCTTGCTGAACAGCTCATCGAGCGGTGAAATTAACGACAGTGAAGGTCGACAGTGATAGACACCGTTCCTGCTGGTGTCGCCGGATTTCATCCCTCGCAGGAACAGATAAAAGACACCTCCCATATGCTTTTCGTAATCATAATCAGGCAGACGGGTGGACAGCAGCCGGTGCAGGGCGAGGGTATAAAGCTGGTACTGGAAATCATAGCGATGTTCGATCATGGCGTGACGCATGGCATCCTGTGAATATTCAGAAGCGGTATAACCTAAATGATTGGATTTGTAGTCGAGCACGTAGTAACGGCCCTCGTGCTCGAACACCAGGTCAATAAATCCCTTGAGCATGCCTTGGACCTGCTGGAAATCGAGCAGTCCTGCGTCAGCCGATAGCGGGTCACCGTTACGGATAATGCGGTTGATGGCAGGCGCATCAATCCTGGCCATGGGCAGGAAAAAGGCCATTTCAACACGACGCCTGTCATCGGTGATGCCACGCAGTTTCAGGCCCGTATCATTAAGTGGGCAATCCAGTACATCGTGAACCAGTTGTTCCGCAACGGGTTGCCAGACTTCATCGTATCCGCCCAGTAACAGCTGTTCCCGAATAAACTGCTGGTGGTCAGCGCCGCTGGCGGCCGGGAACGATATCTGCTCAAACAGACCATGCAGGAACGTACCCGCCTGTGCACCCCGGGGAAAAGTGAAAATGGACCGTTCATCAGGAACGGTGGCTGGTTCAGCACCTTCGGTATCCGGGTTGTCTGTACTGGCATCAATATCCAGTCCGGCTGCTTCCATACTGGCGTCAGGGGTATCCATTTTGACTGGCGCAACATGTGTGCTGTGCTGGGAGAGTGCAGAATAACTGGTTACCCACCAGTTACGCTCTATGTGGCCATCAAACGCTAGGCTGTTCAGTTCAGACATATCATCACTGGCAGGTTGGTAGAGAGTCAGTTGCTCGCTCGGGGGAGGAGACACGGAAATATTGGGATTGCCGCTTTTCAGAGCTTCCAGCTTTTCTTTCAGCAGGGTGAGTCCGCCGGTTTCTGTTCCCTGAAGGAGGTAGCCGATCGCCATGCGGTGTAAATCCGATGCATTACCTCTGCCGCCTTTACTGACCGGTGCCAGCCCGATATAGCAGGTATGTACCGGACGGGTCAGTGCAACATAAAGCAGGCGGAGATCTTCTGCCAGACGCTCATTGTCGGCTTTTTTCAATGCATCCGGATTGTTGGTCAGATCGAGAATGGCCTGTTGGGTGTCATCATGGTAAAAGGCCTGGTCCTGCTCCCGCCAGGTACAGATGAAGGGCAGAAACACCACGTTGTATTCAAGCCCCTTGGACTTATGGATAGTGACAATCTGTACGAGATTACGGTCGCTTTCCAGGTGTTGCTGTTGCTCTTCTGCGCGATGATTCGGTTCAACCCGATGGTCAGATAACCAGCGCAACAGCGCATGCGGATTATTCACTTCCTGGCTGGCTGCAGCCAGTAGTTCACCAATGTGCAGAAAATCCGTCAGTCGACGTTCACCCAGTGGTGAGGCCAGCAGCTGTTCTGCAATCTGGCGGCGTACCAGTAACTGCCTGAGCATGGCCAGTACGCCTTGTTTCTGCCAGAGCTGTCGATAGTTTGAGAATTCATCGACAGCTTGTTCCCAGGCGCGTTCGTCATGATTCAGCTGATCCAGTTGTTCTGCATTAAGGTTGAATAATGGGCAGGCCAGTGCAGCACGTAGGGTACGGTCATCGGTCGGGCTAAGGCAGGCTGCAAGGATAAGCTGCAGATCGGCGGCTTCTGTCGTGGCAAATACACTGTCGCCGCCGCTCAGGTAAACACTGTCAATATTTTGTTGTGCCAGTGCCTCACGAATCATTCTGCCCTGAGTACCGGTTCGAACCAGAATGGCAATATCGCCGGGCGACAGCGGTTGCTGGTTTTCCGTGGAACAGATACCGCATTGCCCCTGTTGGGCGGCTGTCAGCAAATGATTGATTTGGGTTGCAGTGGCAAAGGCCATGGCTTCTTCGTAGGTGCCTTTGTTGACTACCTTTCCACTGCTCTCATCCAGCCAGAACTCGAGAGCCGGTGCTTGTTGGCCGTACGTCTGTAATGCTTTTCGGTCAGCTTGTGGTGAAGGATTTACGGGGAGGAAAGGAATGTCCTCGTCGTAGATAAAGGGTGCGCTGGCCTGTTCGAATATATGATTCACGGCAGACACCATGGCGCTGGTGGACCGCCAGTTGGTGCCCAGGGTGTAATGATGCGCCACACTGTGGCGAGCACCGATGTAGGTGAAAATGTCGGCGCCGCGGAACGCGTAAATAGCCTGCTTGGGGTCGCCAATCATGAAGAGGCCACTGTGCCGTGTTGCCCCCTCTCCGGTGGGAGTCTCAGGATAGATATGACCGAATATCTGGTACTGCAGAGGGTCGGTATCCTGGAACTCGTCAATCATGGCCACCGGGTACTGCTCGTTAAGTCGTTGAGCCAGCTCCCGGTTGCCTGAATCATTCAGTGCCGCTGCAAGCCGGGTGAGCAGGTCATCAAACGACATGGCGCGGTGCACCGACTTGTGGGCGAGCAGGCGCTCCCTGACATTGCCCAGTGCTTCTGCCAGCAGCGCATCCCTGAAATCCGGGATATTGTCCAGCAGATCGCAACAGGCGACGAACACCGCATGTTCTGGTGGAGTACCCTTGGTAGTCTTTTCCTTCAGGGTATCCTGTCGGAATTTTTCCAACGCATCAGGAATAGCAAGTGACTGTGTGGGCGTAGCGGTCCAGGTTGACACTGCGTCAAGCCAGCGGGGCAGGTTTCTGGAAGAATAACTGCGCTTATCGACACCGGACTGCTTGATGATGTCAGCAAGTTCACCTACTGCTTCCAGCCATTTCTGTTTGAAAGCAGTGATGGCGTTAATGGCTTCATCGTGGCGTTCCTGCAGCCGATCGGCGCTGCCTGCTTTGACGGTCAAGCCATGGCTGGAAAGCCAGGGACGTATGGCTGCCAGTAGGTCGGCAGGCGTATTCCAGTAGCTTTTTAGCGTGGCGGATAGCGCGGCATTTGCCGGATAAAATCGATGTCGCCAGTAGTCGGCCACAGCTTGATGTAACAGGTCAGATTCGTCGGTGACCAGTTCGCAATTGAACAGCGTGCCGCTTTCAAAGGCATGCTGTTTCAACATGCGTTGGCAGAAGCCATGAATAGTGAAGATAGCCGCTTCATCCATTTGTCGTTCTGCCAGTAATAAGCGTTCGGCCTGCGTTGTGTGATTGGGTGAAGCGTCCAGCAGAGCCTGCGTAAAGGGATCGCTTGCATGGTCAGACAGAAAGGCCTGTCGGGCATCATGAATCCGGGCGCGAATACGATCCCGTAGCTCGGCGGTGGCAGCTTCGGTGAAGGTTACCACCAGGATTTTGTCGACCGTCAGCGGTTGTTCGTGTGCGGTGGTGTCATCCCCATGCCCCAGCAACAAGCGCAGGTACAGACTGGCGATGGTGTAGGTTTTACCGGTGCCGGCGCTGGCTTCAATTAACCGACGGCCAAACAAGGGGAATGTCAGAGCATCCAGAGCGACCGGAGCGGGTGACTGACGACGGTTATCTGTCGTGGGTGTAGCCATCAGTCAATCTCCAGAGCGTTGTAGGCTGGCAGGATCAATATTTTTGCGAGGCCTGTCATGCTTTTAAATACGGCATCATTCAGTGCAGGGTAAATCCGTTGGATATAGCGGTCTTCTGATTCACCAGTAAGCCTGAAACCACCGTAATAGGTGGTATGCGCTTTATCTCTCGCTTTATCTGAGAATTCGGGATTTATGATGGCGCCATCATCAACCATTGTTTCCAGCCATGCCCAGGTGGTTGCTGGAAACAAGGGTTGCGGTTCATTTAGCCCAGAGAGATAGCAGATAATCAGGGCTTCCAGATGTTGTTTGGCTTCATCGGCAGCGATTGCCACGATTTTTCCTTGTTTATCTGTGCCAAATATTGCCGTGTCGGCAGGTGTCTCTGCGCAGGCGCAATAGCAGAGATGCTCTATCCAATAACGCAGGTAGTCTTTGGGCTTGAGCTTGGCTGGCCGGAAACGGATCAGGCCATTACGGGTACATTGCTTCAGCCATCCCGTCAGCTGTACTCCTGAATTCAGGGTAAGGTTGATCTCAAGGTCATCTGCGAGTTCGCCCAACGGGTCTGTCAGCGAGTCGCCAAGGTTTTTCAGGGATTCTTTCTGCTCATCCAGTGTTAACTGGCCAAAATGGCCATGGGGTAATGCGCCACTGGCACGGCAGTGAGACTCGCTTTGCCGGGTGTTGCCGCTGTCGAGCCAGTCCTTCAGTAGTGATTCCCGTAACTGGTAGGATTCCAGTGGATTCAGGCTGAACGGTTCGTCACTTTCGAGCCTGTCGTCCAGCTCATTGAACCAGACCTTGAGTCGATGGTTGCAGAAGTACTGGCACGGATTGCGATAAAAGCGCAACAGCTCAGTCAGCTCAATGGTTGCTGGTGCAGGCTCAGCGGGCAGGGGAGCGGTATGGAAAGGCTGGGTGGATTCTCCTTCGCCTTTTGCGGCCGGCAGCCATTCCCGGGCGAAACTGAACAATGCCTTGTGGTCAGAAGAGGCTGATGGTTTGAAATAATCCTGGCTGAACGGTTGGAGCGGATGTTCAGTGATCAACCAATGTGCGATGCTGTCGTCGGGTCGTTCTTTGAGAGTGAAAGCCTGCTCGCAGTAATTCAGCAATTCTGTGACCAGTACAGAAGGAATGCGCTCACTGTTATCGGTAATGCTACGCCCCACATAGCTGATATAGAAACGATCACCGGCGGATAGCAGGGCTTCAAGGAACAGGTAGCGGTCATCATCGCGGCGGGAACGGTCACCCCGGCGTGGATGGCGTGCGATCAGGTCAAATCCGGCTGGTGCGATGCTGCGTGGATATACTCCGTCATTCATGCCCAGCAGGCAGACGACCTTGAAGGGGATGGAACGCATGGGCATCAGGGTGCAGAAATTGACCTGGCCGGCCAGGAAACGCTGACTACCCTTTTCGCTGTCCAGTTTTGCTGCCAGGTAATCCACCAGAATGTCACGACTGAGCGCATCACTGTAGTCGGCATCCAGCAGTTGCTGACGCAGGTTTTCGAGACTGGTGCGGATCAGCTGGAGTGGACGTTCATCCTCCATATCTGGCGCAAAGAATTGATCCAGCAGGCTGTTGAGGGTTTGTATCCAGTCATCCACTGGCCGTGGACGCTCAATGTCCCCAGCCAAATGGCGGATGCTTTCGATATAGTCGGCCAGCTGGCCGCATAGGGCGGCGTCCAGCCCCTGGATTGACTCATAGGGCAGGATATCGGCATAGAGTCCGTCGGACTCCGGCATGGCATAGCCCAGCAACATACGCTGTAGTCCGAACAGCCAGGTGTTTTCGTGCCGATCAGGCAGGGTCAGCCCGGTCTGGTGCTGGGTGTCGAGCCCCCAGCGGATGCCTGATTCCTCAACCCAATGGCGCAGGGTTTCATATCCCTTGGTATCCAGGCTGAAACGGCGCATGACGGCCGGTGTTTCCAGAATTTCCATCAACTCTGGTGCTGAGCAGCGACTCTGGTTGAGGGTCAGGAGCTGCATCAAGGCATTCAACAATGGGTGTTCGGCTTTGGCGCTTCGGTCTGAGAGCGCCCATGGGATATAGCGTTCGCCGGGAGCGCTGCCAAACACAGCCTGAATGAACGGACTGTACCGGTCAATATCGGGCACCATGACGACGATATCGCGCGGTGTCAGTGTTGGGTCGGATTGGAACAATGCCAGTAGCTGGTCATGCAATACCTCAACTTCTCGAAGAGCGCTGTAGCAAGCATGAACCATAAACGAACGGTCGTCCGGATCAATAGATGTGACAGGCGCTGTGCACTGGATTTGTTCGCCCCGGTCCCGGAGGTTCAGAATGTCGGCCTGCAGAGTGTGTAGCAGGGTGTGGTCATCGGGCTCAGCGAAGGCGTCAATTTCGGTCGCTGGCAGTTCCTGTAACTGGTAGAGGTAGTCACGCCCCAGTTTGCCCATTGAGGCCAGCAGGGGATTGGTGAAAGTGTCGCAGTTTTCGGGTGTCATACCGTCCCGGTTGAAGCGCTGGGCATTAAGGCGTGCCAGGTACTTCGGGTCACGAATGTCGCCCCAGAAGTATTGGCAGGGATTGGTCACCATCAGGTGGACATCGCAATGCTGGCCCAGTGCTACGAGGGCTTCGACATAATGGGGGGGGAGTGCGGATATACCAAACACAAAGACCCGGTCAGGCAGGCCTGCGGGTTTTTGATCAGCCTGTTGCAGGGTTTGTATGAATTCGTGGTAAAGATTGGCCCGGTGCCAGGCCGGCTGTCCCAAGGCTTCCGTCTTTTCTACCAGGGATCGCCATAATGCGGGTTGCCAGGGTTGGACGTCGGTGATCGATGTAAGATCGTTTCCCTGTTCCCAGGCGCTGATCCAGTCTGGGCGATAAACCAGGTATTGGTCATAAATATCGGCAATCTTTTCTGCCAGCTGGTAGCGGCGAAGCCCCGATTCGTCATCGCGCAGGTACTGCTTGAGTGGTGCGAAGTCAGGCTGGTTCAGATGCTCTGGCAGCAATGTGATGATTTTCCAGGCCATGGCTTCTTTATTGAATGCCGAACGTTTGGGAATACCTTCCAGCACCTGGGTGAACATCTTCCAGATAAAGGAGGCTGGCAGTGGAAACTCTATACCGGCGGCGATGCCCAGTGACGAAGCTAACTCCAGGCGTAGCCATTGGGCCATGCCGGGGCTCTGGACCAGTATCTGCTCATCGGTAAAGGGATCCGCTAAAGGTTTGCGGCGGATGCTGTCGACCAGTAATTCCTTGAGGATATCGAGCTGGTTGGATTGGTAGACGGTGAACACGGAGGCTCCGGGAAATCATCGGTGAATGTGGCCATTCTCCGGCAAGGTTTACATGGCTGCAAGCCTGCGAGCGGGTTAACGCCAGATGCGCAGCAAACGCTGGATTTCCCCTTCCGTCATCAGTTGCTGGAGGATTCGGTCGACCAGTTTACCGGAGGCTTCTTTCTGGGCGCTGAACATCATGGAAACCGGGACACAGTTGATCGTGGGACCGGTTTCAATGGTGTCCTGATAATAGTGGTTGATCAGGTAGCGAGCCTGGGTTTCGCCAGCAATGGCAACATCATATCGACGTTTGACCAGCATATCGAAGACCTGTAGCTCATTTCTGAGGTTAATGCGCGTAATCAGTCCTGTCCTGAAATAGTCATCGAGTTCCTGGTAGCTGTAATCGCGGACGGTGCCGACAACCTGCCCATAGAGGTCGCGAGGGTGGTACACCGGTTGACTTTGATCTTTTCTGAACAGCAGCACGTTACAGTGTTCTGCAAAAGGGCGGGTGAAATAGACGCTCTGTTTTTCTTGATGCCACTGTTCGGACGTCCAGGGCACCAGATCAAGCTCACCCTTGTCGATTTTTTTCAGTTGCCGGTTTCTGGGGTAGTAATGGGGTTCGAAGCTGATATCGGCCCGGGAGCGAATCAGTTCCAGCAATTCACGGACAATGCCATCCTGGTTCTCCATGGCGGAGTAATAGGGGAGGTGATTGTCGGGTAGCAGGGCAACCCGAAGGATCCTGTCTTCGATCCTTGCCTGGGCAAAATTCGTGACAATACCCAGAACCAGCATGAGTAGTATGACTGCGCGGACTGACATTATTGTTGTTATATCTCGCCATGAATACGCCGGATGCACAGCATCAATGCTAACGACACTTTGGCTGGATAACAATGGCCTGATTACGCTGATTTTGCGTTATCAGGCCAGACAGGCTGTCAGGCGATATTGATGACTTTATGACTTTGCAGATTGAGTCGCCATTGAGGATGGGCCAGACAATAGGCAATCGTTTCTGCGGTCACCGCGTCCCGATAGAGATGTGTATTACTGTTACTATGCGGATCGGCAACGGGGGTCAGGTAATAGTACTGTGCTCGAATGTGGGCAAAGCGCTCTGGCATGGCATCCTGTTGTGGGTAGACCAGCTTGAGTTCATCACACTCGTTAATCACTACGTCTGCTTTACCTTTGGGGCTCACGCAGATCCAGGCAATACCTTTCGGAGGGACAAGGGTACCGTTGGTTTCCAGTGCGATTTCAATTCCCCGTTCATGCATGGCGTCGACCAGTGACTGATCCAGTTGCAGCAATGGTTCGCCACCGGTGCAGACAACGAAAGGGGGAGCTTCCAACCCTTCCGGCCAGTATGAGAGCAGTGTTTCAACGAGTTGTTCTGTGGTGTCAAAGCGGCCACCGCCCGGCCCGTCAGTGCCGCGGAAATCGGTGTCGCAGAAATTGCAGATGGCGCTGGCCCGATGCTTTTCCAGCCCGCTCCAGAGGTTGCAGCCGCTGAACCGGCAGAATATGGCAGGTCGACCGGTATGGGCGCCTTCACCCTGCAGGGTATAAAAGATTTCCTTGACGCTGTACATCAGTGTACTTCGTAAGCCAGTGGATCTGTTTGCTCCTGTGCCTCGAAGGCTTTGAGGCGGGAGTAGCAGGCGCCGCAGAGACCACAGGCCTGCTCGCGTCCGTTGTAGCAGGTCCAGGTCTGGCTGTAGTCCAGTCCCATGGCCAGTCCGTCCTTGAGAATGTCACCCTTGCTGGCATTAAGGTAAGGGGCAATAATTTCAACCGGGTTCCAGTCGGCGATTTTGGTGACTTCATTGACCGCATGGACAAACTCCGGGCGACAATCCGGGTACACGGCGGAATCATCATGGTGTGCGCCGTAAAATACTGCGCCCGCGTGAAGGGAAATGGCGTAACCGGTTGCCAGGGACAGCAGGATCATGTTCCTGTTCGGCACGACGGTTGATTTCATGTTTTCTACAGAATATTCCCCTTCGGGAATGGCTATGTCTGACGTCAGGGGTGACCCTTGCAACAGCTGGTTGATCGCGGTGATATCGACGATTTTATGGCTGATCTGCAGTTGTTCGCAGACGGCTTTGGCGAAATCCAGTTCTTTTTTATGGCGCTGTCCGTAGTCAAAGGAGAGGGCGTGGACTGCATACCCCTCCCGTAAGGCCTTGTGAAGGACGGTAAAGGAATCCATCCCGCCGGAATAGATAACGACTGCTTTTTTCATGACGCTTGTGCCTTGCCATAACGAATGTCGATAGCGGCGGGTTGAAACGCGCTAACGACCAGTAAAACCAAACCCGCGATTTTAGCAGAATCGCGCTGTGAATCATGCCGGAAATGGAGTTCAACAACTGTTATTGCCGAGAATGAGCATCTTTTTTCAGTGGTCTTCAACGAAGTGATCTGCTCTATAGTGTTTTATGGAAACCTGAAAAGTGGAGGACTGGCATGGCGTTGACAGAATCCGGAATGATGCCTCTGGGCAAAAAAGCGCCTGCATTTGAGCTGCCAGATACGGTATCAGGACGAACCTTATCATTGGCTGATATCAAAGGTAAAAAAGGGACTCTGGTGATGTTCATCTGTAATCACTGTCCCTTTGTTAAACATTTATACCCGGCGTTGGCGCGACTGGGGCAGGACTATCGTGGGTCAGGGATTAGTATTGCGGCGATCAGCGCCAATGATATCAATCAATACCCGGAAGACAGTCCTGAACAGATGAAGGCCATAGCGGAATCCCTGGGTCTTGTGTTCCCTTACCTCTATGATGAATCACAGGCCGTTGCCAAAGCCTATGGTGCGACGTGTACACCGGATTTTTTCCTGTTCGACCGTTCGCTTGCCTGCGTCTACCGGGGACAATTTGATGATTCTCGTCCCTCAAACAACAAGCCGGTTACGGGTGCAGATTTACGCGGTGCCATGGATGCGCTGGTGAATAAGGAGCAGATCAGCATGGTTCAGAAACCCAGTATCGGCTGTGGTATCAAATGGAAAGCCTGATAAAGGTTGGAAATTCCAAAAAATGGTTGCTCTATGGCTATTGCTGGTTAATCCAAATCAATGATGCCAGCAGGAACGTGCTGATCGTATAGGCTTTCATCAGCCCGTTCCATTCATTTGCCCACATGGCAAACCATTCCCCCCCGATAACGCAGAAGCCCAGATACCAAAGCGCCAGAGCCAGGCAGGCGCCAGCGTTGTAGAGCATTTTCGCCAGCTCAAATCTTTTTTGAGAGAAAAGGCTGATGAACAGGATTATGGCGCCAGACAGGCAGAGTAGTCCCGCCAATACCTCTGTGGCAATAATCGAATAATAAGCTACAAGGTGCACGCTGGATGAGTGGATGGCTCGTGCGTCAATCAACACCTGCGAAAAGAAAGGCTTCATTGTATCCATAGTTAGAACATGGCGGACAAAATGATAATTTGAGTCAAAATCCAGCAGGTTGCTGATGCCTGCCAGTAATGCATACAGGCCAAAGGAAAGGGCGACTGTCGATTTCGTCAATAAGGCGATTTTACGGCTTGGCAGCATGGCTTTTACTCACAGAAAATGCAGTGGGCCATGAAGCTTAGTCTGAGAAACTCGGTGTTGGGTTTCCGTTACCTGACAATCAAGAGTGCTACTTTACTGCCGCCTGCTGGGCTATGGCTGTCAGTTTTTGAATTATTGTCTATCACTTAATTAATAGATTTCGTTTTTTTTAGCGTAGAGCGCGATAGCAGCATCTGTTCAGGGTGTCCGGGTGTCGAAGAGAACTGTCTATCAGAGACCACAGGATCGCAACCAGACCGATGCTGTTTCGGCATATGCATGAGCCGACGGGCGGTAGCGTACCTGATATTTTTCAGGTTCATGTGTTTGAAACTTATTCGACTTGTAAAGCCCGTAGCGATGACTGCCGGTGGTACGGTGGCAGGGCAGCTTATTATGTTGCTTGCTCTACCTTTAATTGCAATGGGGTACGAGCCTGAACACGTTGGAGAATACAATTTTCTTTTCTCGTCAGGATATTTGCTAGCATGCTTGCTTTGCTTCAGGCTTGAGCTGGGAATTCTTAAGGAACGAGAGGAAGATGCACTCTTAGCGTATCGCATTTGTAATCGAATCGCTTTAATGAGTTTGCTGTTTCTATTTTGCTTGATGTTGCTATTTTCACAGCGAACCCGTAGCGATTTTCTTTATATTCTGTTTTTAGGTGCATTCTGGCACTTGGTGGCCATTGGTCATTACTTGAGCGTTCGGCGCCGTTATTTGACGTTGTCAATTATAAGAATAGTCCCCCCCCTGCTTTTTATTATTATGTTGGCGTATTCGGTTTTTTTTGAGATCCATATTCCTATTTTCGATTTGCATACGATAAGTTGGGGGTTATTTGTTGTTTTTTTTTGTTTTTTTATCTTAATTGATGGAGGCTGGAATGATGGCGGTATCAATTACGCTCTTTGTCGATCGTATTTTCAAAAACATAGAATGTTGTTTTTTTATCAGTTGCCTGCTGATTTGTTATGTGATATCTCAAGGTTTGTAATACCTTTATTGATACCATTCTTTTATGGCAATCATGCAGCTGGTCTTTATATGATCGCAAGTAAATTGCTTTTTTTTCCGTTGACGCTTCTTTCAACAAGTTTGGGTGTTGTATTTCGACGTGAGGCGATAGCTGTATTTAATAAAAAGGTGCAATTTTTAGTGATTTTTCGGAGTGTATTGGTGTTGTTGTTTGTTGTAATGATGCTGTATGTCGCTGGGAGCTACTTTTTTGTCAGGTCGGTCATTCAGTTGTTATTTTCGGAGGTATGGAGTGATGCGATTGATATTGCCATGGCACTGATTCCCTCTGTGGCAATGAGTATAATGTATGAAACCCTTTCGCATGTATTCTTTATCCTTAATCGTCAACACTATCATTTGATGGTGTATGGAACTATTTTTCTACTTGTTATATTGATTGTTATCGCTTCTAACTATTTTGGAATTGTTTTTTTAGATAGCCTTTATCTCATTTCATGGTCAATTTTCATTATACAATTGATCGGCGTCGTCTTCTGTTGTCGCTGTGTGAATACTCATGTTAAAGCGTATGGGGAAAATGACCTGGATGTTTTGCCGATTCAAACCGAAAAATAGTAATTTATGACTTTTTTAACCCATAAAAATTAACCTGATTACCACCTAACATAAGCCATTCTCCCGTCTAAACTTACGACACTGGTTTTCCTTGGGTTAGGAGACGTGTCATG
>NZ_BAABFL010000411.1:0-15752 GCF_039540975.1 Kistimonas scapharcae | reverse complement strand
GTCAGTTTCATGCTGGATAATAGTGAATTAATGATTTGTCATTCACTGCATTTCTTTAAAGTCACTTGCTCGCAGGTTTCTTAGGTCAGAGAGACATCAGTAAGCCAAAGAAAACGCCTCTTACTTTTTTATTGACGGCGAGAGAAGATCGACATTCTCTTCCCACCAAACAAATGCATTTATTGGACAAGATAAAGACCTACAAATAAAAGTACAATTTACTGATTGCACAGAAATTATTGATCTACCTCAAAACATGCTAAATAGACTAAAAATCATCCTTCATAAAAGCAGTTATGAAACAATATATCCATCAAGATTGATATATTGGAATATGCTGTTACCAAATTACTTTAGGCATGGTGATTTTGACCTTCGCAACACACTTCCCCCAACCTGCCATCAATTTGCCAACTATATTGTTCTGGGGGACAATTCATACAACGACATAACCTCTCACTTCAGAGTTTCATCACAACGTTTTAGATTCGAAGAATTACGTCCAGGAGACATCATAAAACTGTATGATAGAGACAGATATCTCAACTGGAATGCCATACACTCAATGGTTTACCTCGGCAATGGCATCTGCATTCATCAGCCAGGGGTGGGGGATGTCGAATTTAAAACCATAGAAGGAATCGTCGAGTTTTATAAATACTGTGCGGACGAAGTCGATCTTGTTACACATAGAAAATCAGAGTCATCCTGTTTAAATACGCTTTATCACTATATAGATAAGTTATACCGTTATTTACCTGGCGAAGCAGTGTAACCCTGATATAAGACTTAACCGATGTATTAAAACCCATGCTACTTATAGCTCACATGTATCGTATCTAACCCAATAACAAATCCGTCACATTTTCTTATTTTCTCAACAAGCATCATGAACATCGCTCCTGAAGTGCTGTCTTACGAGTAACTTAGAAGCGAGAGATCATTATGTCAGCACCAGCCCAATTCCATCCTCTTAATTCTGCACAAAACTATCCAACCAACCAGTCCAAAATGACAAATACAACGCCATCAGCACAGTCAGAAAGTTATTTCCCAGCAGGGCTGCAGTCGCAACCACAAGATAACAACCAGCCAAGATGCTTATGTGACTATATTATTCAAGGTGTTATTGTTACCTGTAAATTGATCATAACTGTCGTTGCTGTTCCTTTAGCGGCCATTCTTGGTTTTTTTGCCGGTTTCATTCGTGTAGTTTTTGAAACATTCATTAATCGTTACAGGCACTATATAAAGTATCACCCCGGCGAATCCTGGGAAGAAAAACTACAGATCATTGAGCAGCTTAAGGCATACCACGAACAGATTACAGATTACTTCCAAATGTTGAAAAATCATTATTCTGATCAAGGCCTTAGCCTCTGGAAGGAAGTCACGGATTCCAGTCACATGCTATCCCCACATATACGACAACAAATTATCCGCCATGAAGAAAATTTAAATAACAAGTTTGAAGAATTGAAGACATTTATTAAGACACTTTATACGTCTGAAGAAAGCAGAGCCAAAGCGCCTGACGAAAATACCGACCTGCAACGTATTCAACGTGAATTCAATGAGGAGTTATCAGCTCTATTAACGCTATGGAGAAAGCTTGATGGAAAAGTCAACTTCTTTAATCCTGAAAACAACGAAGTATTGGCAACAGTAATCATAAAAAATGACAAACCAATTTCCAAAACGGATACCACAACGTTAGAGGATGACATTAAATCTACCAACAGCCCTGATTTTGATAAATTGGTAGAACAGAACCACCCCTTGCCACGTACGATTGATTCAAAGCTCTATATATGGAATGACTGGTTTGCTGACCGTCTTAGTGATTATGAAGCTGTACCAGAGAGTCAGGATCCGGAACAGGCACCGAGTCCAGCCACTCAAAACCGTCCCAAGACACCACAGCTATGTCCTGCCTGCTGTGGCAAATGCGGAACACCATTTGCTGAAAGCATACCCAGAGGCCTGAGAGCGTTCCTGTTCACCTTTGTGCACTTAGCTCCCAAGTGCTCAAAAGGTGACTGCGCGCCTGAATGGACGGCACCGGCAACGCTCATTGGCTCATATCGATCGGTAAAGCTGGTCTTATCGCTGATCTGGGGATTGGAAAGACCGGTCAACTGTTTCCCATGGTATCCCGGAAAAGCCCACCGGTACCCCTGTTCCGATATTCGCAGAAAGCCATCAGGTATTGAGGATATTTATTGTCACACGGAAGAGCATATCTATACAGCACCTGAAGCCCCGCGCCTTATCCCAGACACTCGTCGAACCGCGACAGCAGCGCGCGATACGGATGACCCTTTTTTATACATTTCTGATGCTGACAGTGATACAAGCGATATAGGAGATATGGTATGAGGATTTTAGTATCTCGCTTCAGCCCATCAGGACTCGGTTCATCGATCCTCCAAAAATCCAGAGCGCTTACACAACAGATCCAACCGGTTTTAACTCCAAGGGATACATTAGCGGAAAAAGTAATACCGAAAACATTGCTAACCAACAGAGTCAAGCGCCCCCAAACAACTAATTCAGCAGGGCAAGGCCAACAGTCTAAATCAGGAAAAAACTCTCACTATCCTTACGCTCTTTATGGTGTCCTTGGATGGTTGTTCTCTGAACCAAAACAGAATGAAGATAATTCTGAGAATATAACTACTGAGGACTATATCCGCAAACAACCAGCAGCAATATCAACAGCAATATCTGGCAGCGGTGATGAAGAGTATGAGTATTGGTTTTGTGGATTTTATTATAATAAGGATGGCTATGTCATCACATCGGATGCAGCTGTTGCACAAGTCACCAATGCACAGTGGACTTGCATTCCAATGAATGGAAAAAAAGCGACTGCGTACAAAACATTAGGCATTGATTCTTATAGCCATACTGCCGTTTTATGTCCCGTTAAGCCCACAACCCAACCCATCAATTTCCAACGTTCCGTTTATCCCAAAAACACCAGCAGGCTTTCCCTGTTTAACAATCTTACATTGCCCTTCTGCAATAATAATGATGACGATAGATTCTGGTTAGATTTTTCCAGAAGGTTTTCCATGTTCAAGCTCTCATTGGCTCGTTACGAGATATTTTGGCCGCTCCTATATTCGCCTATACATGGAAATACAGGCGGACTTGTGACGTCCAGGCATGGTTACGAGGGGTTGGTGACATTCCGAAGCGGGTTTCCAAAACCCACAAATCCCTGTGACGATTATGGCATGTGTCCTTGCCTGTTCCCCTTTGCATTTCTGGTCACAACCCCCCTTAACATGTCACTGTTTTCAGCCGACAGCCTGATAGAGTATGGTTGTGTTATTCACCATGAGCTGGGATTCGCCGTATCAAAAAAAGAACACGCCTCCAAACTTGAAGTCACCAAAGGCATTCAACCTCAAAGCCATAATCAATTGATGACAAAAGACATTATATTAAAAGCTAATAACAAACGTGTCCGGTCTGTAGAAGCTTTGGCTTCCATTCTATCCGAGACATCGACAAAATCGTTGAATCGCTGGTTCCCATGGTCTCATTTACACATTCCAATTGAAGTCAAGCGAAAAGGAAAGATCGAAACCATCCCACTGACCTTCGCCAAAAAACGCGATTACAGCAAACCCTTTGTAAAGGGGCATTTTTAATCATGTTGTATAGCAACATCGCCATAAACAATGGCTGAGAACGCACTTTCAATAAATATGCCTTAAAAATAAATAGCAATAGCTAAAGTCATATCTCATCCCAAAATATATGAACAAAAAACCGGGCTCCTTTTGGAGCCCGGTTTCAATGTCCGGTCAGGCCGGAGAAAGGTAGCCTGACCAACATTTCCGGTCAGATGCGGCTCAGCAGGGTGCCGATCTTGTCTGCGTGGAAAGCCAGGGTGTCTTCGCTGGGCTTCTTGATGCTCTTGTGCGTCAGGTAAACCAGCAGGGCCATTTGCGCAGTCAGGCGGTTTTCGGCTTCGTCGAAGATCAGGGAGCTTGCGCCGTCCATGACTTCACGGGTGCACTCGCGCTGATCGTTGGCAGGCAGACAGTGCATGAACAGGCAGTCTTCGCCGGCTTTCTTCATCATTTCTTCGGTGATCACAAACTTCGGCATGAAGGCTGCCAGACGCTCTTCCTTCTCCGCTTCCTGACCGAACCAGTAGAAGCTGTCCGCGATCAGGATGTCGCAGCCTTCCACTTCATCAATGTTGTCAGTCACGGTCAGGCGGCCGCCGGAAGTCTTGATGTTTTCGTTAGCGATGTCCTGCCACATCTGGGGCGCCTGGTACTTCTTGGGTCCGATGTGTTTGAAGTGCATGCCGAACTTGGTGCAAGCAAACATCAGGGAAGAGCAGACGTTGGTGGCATCACCCACAAAAGCCACGGTCAGGTCTTCCAGCTTACGGCCTTCCGGCAGGTGTTCCATCATGGTGAACAGGTCCGCCATGATCTGGGTCGGGTGCAGCCAGTCGCAGAGGCCGTTGATGACCGGAACGGTGGAGTATTCCGCCAGGCCGGCAACGGTCTTGTGATCGTCTACACGGGCCATGATCACGTCACACATCCGGGACAGAACGCGGCCGGTATCCGCCAGGCTTTCCTTGGCGCCCAGGTGGATATCTTTCGGAGACAGGAACAGACCGTGGCCGCCCAGGATAGTCGCTGCAGTCTCAAAGGACACACGGGTACGGGTGGAAGGCTGTTCGAAGATCATGGCAACAGACTTGCCGGCAAACAGCTGGGGAACCGCGTTGGCCTTGCGGGCTTCTTTCAGCATGCCCATCAGTTCCAGGATATCGGTCAGTTCCTGGCGGGTGAAGTCCTGGGTCTTGAGGAAGTGCTTGAGTTCAGGTTTGTGCAGTTCAGTGGCGCTGGAAGATGGCAGTTTCATGGTAATGCTCCTACTTCTATGGTCTTTAAAGTCGGGATTGTTCGCTTATCAATGACCCGCGCTGGTACCGAAGGTCGCCGCTGCCGGTCGTTGTTCGTTCTGTTGGTTCGCATCATAAGCTTTCGATAAATGTCGATTTTGATCAAGATCAAAAGTCGATATTTATTTTTATATTTTTGATATAAACCCATAAAAAACGAAGACCGACTTCGCATGACACCTATAAAAGATACCTAAAACAACCTAATGATGATCAAATAGTGAGCAAAACATCACACCACATAAAATATAAATCGATTTTTATTGGAAAAATATCGAAATATGACCTGCATCAAGATTCGATATTTGTGGGCATTTATCATGACTGCCATCAACAAAGAGGCGGCGGCCCACAGATGGACTTCTACCTCTAATGCACGAATTGTCCGGCGTCGGACACCAGGAAAGGATTCAATGCAAACCAGACCGACGCCAACGGCTTTCTGATCACTGTTCACCTGACTGGAGATGCATAATGAGTACGGAGTCCACGGGAAAAATGGGGCTTGCCAGCCTTACCCTGTTCAGTGTCTGCGCGGTGCTGGTCGTTGACGGCCTCACCGCCTCAGCGTCGATTGGCCCTTCCTCGATTACCTGGTGGTTGATCACCCTGGTACTGTTTGTCATTCCCTACGGCCTGATTTCCTCTGAACTGGGCACCACCTACCCCGGTGAAGGCGGCATTTATGACTGGGTAAAGCGCGCCTTCGGTTACAAGTGGGCCGTGCGCACCACCTGGTTCTACTGGATTAACGTCGGGTTGTGGATGCCAGCGGTTTACATCATGTTCGCGGGCATGTTCGCCGAGATGTTCTTCCCGACCATGAGCCTGCCGATGCAAATCGTCATCTGTATCGCCCTGACCTGGCTGACCATCTGGATCTGCAATATTTCTGTAGATGCCGGTGTCTGGGTCACCAACCTGGGCGCACTGTTTAAGGTGGCAGTCATTGTCGTACTGGGCGTCGGTGGTTTCTGGTATGCCAGCCAACACGGTGTCGCCAACGAGTTCACCCTCAGCAGCATGACGCCATCCATTGATTCCGGCCTTGGCTTCCTGCCCGTCATCATCTTCAACCTGATGGGCTTTGAGCTGATTGCCTGCATGGGCAGCGAAATCCGCGATCCCCGCCGCGATATTCCCAAGTCGATCCTGATCTCTGCCGCGATCGTCACCGGCCTGTACGTCTTCGGTACCATCGGCATCCTGATGGCACTGCCTGTGGAAGAAATCGGCCTGGTGGCCGGCATCATCTCCACCCTGCGCACCCTGTTTGGTGACGGCGCCTTCGGCCAGTTCATGGTTTATGGCATCGGCACCCTTGCGCTGCTGACCTTTATCGCCAACATGGTGACCTGGACCATGGGTGCCAGCCGCGCCGCCATGGAAGCCGCCCAGGCTGGCGAACTGCCTGCCATCGTCGGCAAGGAAGATCCGAAGCACCGCACCCCGATCGGCGCCAACACCATCACTGGTATTGTCTCCACCGTGGTTATCATCCTCTACGGCCTGAGCTCCGGTGAGAGTGATGAACTGTTCTGGTCCGTCTTTGCCTTCTCTTCCTGCATCTTCCTGCTGCCTTACCTGTTCATGTTCCCGGCTTACCTGAAGCTGCGCATGACGGATCCAAATGCCGAACGCCCCTACAAGGTTCCCGGCGGCATGAAGACCCAGATCGCCCTGAGCGTCATCTGCTTCCTGTTCATCGTCCAGGCCGTCGTACTGTTCATCTTCCCGGATATTGCCAACGGTAACGTCGACTGGGCCTACAGCGCGCCGGTAGCTATCGGTATCATCGCCACCATCGCCATCGGTGAATGGATTCTGGCGGGCGCCGTCAAACGCATGATTAACGCCCCGGCATAAGCCCGGGGGCGTATAACCGAAAACGACAATAGCGACTTATTAAGGAACACAACCATGACCACGACCTACAAGACCACACCACGCGAAGACGGCTACCGGATGCCCGGCGAACACGAACCCCATGCCGGCATGTGGATGGCCTGGCCGGAACGGACCGACAACTGGCGCTACGGTGGCAAACCCGCACAGCTGGCGTTCGTCAACGTGGCCAAGGCCATTGCCGAAGTGACCCCGCTCACCATGGCCGTATCCGCCGGACAGTACGACAATGCCCGCAACCTGCTGCCAGACCACATCCGCGTGGTGGAAATCACCACCAACGATTCCTGGATGCGGGATATCGGCCCCAGCTACGTGGTTAACGATAAGGGTGAACGTCGTGGCGTTGACTGGGAATTCAACGCCTGGGGTGGCCTGGTAGATGGCCTCTATTTCCCCTGGGACCGTGATGACCAGGTCGCCCACAAGATCTGCGAAATGGAAGGTGATGGTCATTACCGTGCGCCGATCATCCTGGAAGGGGGTTCTATTCATGTAGACGGCGACGGTACCCTGTACACCACCGAAGAGTCCCTGCTGCACCCCAGCCGTAACCCGGATCTGAGCAAAGAAGAGATTGAGCAGGTTCTGAAAGATTACCTGAGCATCGACAAGGTCATCTGGATTCCACTGGGCCTGTACAACGATGAAACCAACGGCCATGTGGATAACCTGATCCACGTCGTCCGTCCCGGCGAAGTCATCCTGTCCTGGTGCGATGATAAAAATGATCCCCAGTACGAAATCTCACAAAAAGCCTACGAGGTATTGAGCAACACCACCGATGCCCGTGGCCGTAAGCTGTTGGTTCACAAGATGCACGTCCCCGGTCCGCTGTTCATCCACGAAGATGAAGCCGGTGGCATTGATGCCTGTGAAGGGATGGAGCGCAGTGCCGGTGAACGTCTGGCGGGTTCCTACGCCAACTTCCTGATCACCAACAAACGGATTATCCTGCCCCTGCTGGATCCAGCCCGTGACGACGATGCCCGTGCCCTGCTGGCGGATCTGTTCCCGGGTTACGAGATTGTCGGTGTGGATGCCCGTGAAATCCTGCTCGGCGGCGGCAACGTGCACTGCATCACCCAGCAAGTACCTGCCGTGTAAACCCTGAGGCGGAACCGGCCTGCCCGGTTCCGCCTGCTCATTGTTTATGACCACTGTCGTCAACTGGGAGAACGCCATGCCAGCTGTCCGCCGCCTGACCCGTCGAGACATCACGCTGTTCACCATCAGCGCCATCCTCACCATCGACGGCCTGGCAGCGGCGGCGGCCATCGGCATACAATCCCTGACCTGGTGGCTGCTCTCTTTTCTCTGCTTTGCGATTCCCTATGCCCTCATCAGTGTGGAACTGGGCACCTGTCGCCCTTCCCGGGGCGGCATTGTTCACTGGGTTAAACAGGCGTTCGGCCCACGCTGGGCCGCCCGCACCAGCTGGTTGTACTGGATCAATGTTGCCCTTTGGATGCCTGCCGTCTTTATCATGATGACCGGTGTTTTTGCCCAGCTGTTCTGGCCTGACATGCCACTCAGCGTGCAGATTATTCTTGCACTGGTTGCAACCTGGGTAGCCGTAGCAATCTGCTGCCTATCGCTGGATACCGGCAAATGGGTGCCTAATATTGGTGCCTGTTGCAAGATTCTTATTGTGCTGTTGCTGGGCATCGGTGGTGTAATCACCGCCCTGCTCGACGGCATTGCCAACGAAATTACCCTGACTACCCTGATGCCCCAATGGGATGAAGGCCTGCAGTTCTTTCCTGTGATTATTTTCTCCATGGTCGGCTTTGACCTGGTCTGTTGTGCCGGCGACGAAATGGAAGACCCTCGTCGTGATCTGCCCGTATCCATGATGGCCGCTGGTGTCATTATTACGGTGTTATACCTGTTTGCTGTTTTCGGCATGCTGGTTGCGCTCCCTGTGGACGAAATCGGTTTGATTTCCGGCCTACTGGCGACCCTGGAACGGTTGTTCGCACCCTTACCCGGCAGTGACTGGCTGATTATCCTGCTGGGCCTGCTGGCCCTGTTCAGCTTCGTATCCAACATTGTCACCTGGAGCCTGGGTTCCAACCGAGCCGCCGCTGAAGCCGCCCATGATGGGGAGCTGCCAGCGGTATTTGGCATTGAACATCCCCGCCATGGCACACCGCTGGGTGCCAGTCTGTTGACAGGTGTCGTATCATCAGCGGCGATTATCCTGTACGGTTTCATGGCCGGCTCGGCCGAACAGCTCTACTGGGGATTATTCTCCTTTGCCAGCCTGATCTTACTACTGCCTTATCTGCTATTGTTCCCGGCGTACCGGGTGCTTAAAAAACAGGACGGCCACAATCCTGATGGCTGGCAACTGCCAGATAATCCGTGGCTGGTTCGCCTGGTCACCGTGCTGCCCCTGCTGTTTACTGCGCAGGCTGCCGTATTTTTCGTGTTACCCCCGGGACGTTTCGACATACCCCATACTCTGTCGACACTACTGGGGCTCGTGATTGTTATTGGTATCGGTGAATGGGTGTGTCGGAACGAGGCTTCACCCGCTAAGGAGGTTTTGGGTGAGTGCGCTGTTGATTGAAGCTCATGATACGGACAAGGGCGGAACGGCGAATGGTTCTGGCCGCAAGCATCAGGCCCGGAGTCTGGAGCGACGACGCAAGATTCTTGCGGCCGGCCGAGAACTGGTGACCTCGGAATCCATTACCAGCCTGTCGTTGTACGACGTGGCACGGGTTGCGGACATTCCGCCGTCATCGGTTTACCATTTTTTCCCAAAGCTGGAAACGCTCCTGCAAGCGCTCTCCGTGGAAGTGTTCGAAGCCTTTGACCAGTGTATTGCTGACCCCATACCGGCGGATGCCATCAGACACTGGAGCGATATTGGCCGCACCCTGGAAAAACGGATGCAGGACTATTATCACAGTAACGCCATGGCCCGCGCCCTGATCCTCGGCCAGCACCTGCATAGCGACATCCTCGTGGCGGATCATCAGCATGATGATGAAATGGGGCGACGCATCCAGGCCATTTATGCGCAGTTCTACCAGCTGCCACCTCTGCCGGAAAGCTACAATATTTTTGCCATTGCCCTGCAGGTGGCAGACAAAGTCTATGCCATGTCCCACCAGGAATATGGCAATATTACCGACACCATGGCGCGGGAAGGCTGGCGCGCGGCCAAGGCGTACCTGAGCCTCTATCTGCCAGCACACTTGCCACGTCGTGATACTGTCGGATAATTTATCAGCGAATAAATAATAACCGGGTGATCATCGCTGCTACGACGGAGTCATTGCTATGACGATCCCTTTTACCGGTTCGCCATTAGGCGACAGCGCATTACTCATCACACTGGGTGATGCGATCAGTGATACGGTCAATGATCGTGTGCACCAGACTGCCGAGCTGATCACCCGTGCTCGGATTCCTGCAGTGCTGGACGTGGTGCCGGCCTTTGCCACCCTGACCGTGCACTACGACCCCTGTCGTCTCACCTATGAGGCATTGTGGTCTGAGATTGAGCAGTGCCTCAGTCATCTTTCGGATCAATCCCGGCATTCGGCTCGAGTGATCGAAATCCCGGTTTGCTATGACAACGTGTTTGCCCCTGACCTCGCCGAGGTCGCGTATTATTGTGGCTTGCCCCCAGAAGACGTCATCCGCCGTCATTGTCAGGGTAACTATCGGGTGTATTTTCTCGGATTTTCTCCAGGCTTTCCCTTTCTTGCCGGTATGGATCCCGACATCAGTTGCCCGAGAAAAAAGTCACCACGCCTGAAAACTCCTGCCGGTTCGGTAGGCATTGCTGGCGGCCAGACCGGCATTTATCCTCTGGAAACACCCGGTGGCTGGCAACTGATCGGCAGAACACCACTCAAACTGATTAATTTTGACCAACCAACCCCAACCCTATTGCAACCCGGCGACCAGATTCGTTTCAAGGCGATCAGCCGCGATACCTTTGAACACTGGGAGGATAGCTGATGTCCTTCACCGTTGAGGATGGCGGCATACTCACTACCGTGCAGGATACGGGGCGTTCAGGTTTCCGCCATCTTGGGATTCCGGTCTGCGGCGCAATGGATAGCCTGGCCGCTCGCATCGCCAATCTGATGCTTGCAAATGAGGTCTCATCGCCATTACTGGAATATACGCTGACAGGTCCAACACTGCGCTTTCATGCTGACACCGTGATTTGCCTGACTGGGGGAACTGTTACTGCCCGACTGGAAGACCAGCCTGTGCCGTGTTACCAGCCGGTTGTCGTGCAGGCCGGTCAAATACTGAAACTGGGCTCCATTCGTCAGGGCTGTCGAGGCTACCTTGCGCTAAAAGGCGGGCTGCATGTTGATCACATCATGCAAAGTGCCAGCACTTACCTACGTGCATGTATTGGTGGCTTTCATGGTCGATCTTTGGCAACTGGGGATAACCTTCCCTATATCCCTTACCCCTTATCACCCACACTCAGTATTGACTGGCTTCCAAGTCAGGACTTGATGTACAACACCACACCCAGCGCTATACGGATATTACCCACAACCGATCATGAACAATTCTCAGATGACAGTTGGCAAACTTTATTCAACCAGCCGTTCGGCATTGATAATGCTTCAGATCGCATGGGATATCGTCTGACCGGCCCCACGATTACCCGAAAAGATCAGACCGAAAGGCTCACACAAGGTGTCACCCTTGGTACGGTCCAGGTGCCCCATGACGGGCACCCGATCATCCTGATGGCTGATAGCCAGCCAACCGGAGGCTATCCGGTGATGGGACAGGTGATCAGCGTTGACATCCCCCGACTGGCCCAAATGAAGCCGGGCGATAAACTGCGCTTTGAACCCATTGAGTTGGATAACGCCCAGTCGTTGCTAAGAACACAGGAACAATACCTTCAACGCCTGAGCATTGCGGCAGGCTACAAATGGAAGGACATCGTGCATGGCTGACACACTGGATATCAACTGTGACCTGGGAGAAGGAGCGGGCAACGATAAAGCCATTATGCCGTATATCAGTTCGGCAAATATTGCCTGTGGTTATCATGCCGGTGATCCGCGCCTGATGGCAGAAACGATCAAACTTGCACTCACACACAATGTGGCGATTGGCGCCCATCCCGGCTTTCCTGACAAGGCAGGATTTGGACGTCATGAGATGTCTATTCCGGCAGAAGACATCCGCCAACAGGTGCTCTACCAGATTGGTGCGTTGGCGGCGATTGTTCATGCAGAAGGGGGACGGTTACACCATGTCAAACCCCATGGCGCGTTGTATAACATGGCCGCGCGTGATGCGACATTAGCCCGCTGCATTGCGCAGGCCATCGCCGATCTGAACCCTGACCTGATATTGGTTGGACTCGCAGGCAGTGAACTGGTGAAAGCAGGGAGCGCCCAGGGTCTTAAGGTTGCGCATGAAGTCTTTGCCGACCGCACCTACCAGCGTAATGGACAACTGACGCCCCGCAGCCAACCCAATGCCCTGATCAACAACAATGAACAAGCACTGGCCCAGATCCACGATATGGTTGTCAATGGTTGTGTAACGACCGTTGATGGCAACACTATTCCTGTCCAGGCTGACACATTGTGCCTGCATGGTGATGGCGCACATGCCCTGACATTCGCCCAGGCAGCCCACGGGTTCCTGACACAACTTCAAATCACCATCCAGCCGCCCTTCTGTAACGATTCATCGCAATAACAGATGGCTGGACACAGGCAAGCGGCTACCCGATAATGCCGCGGCATTTTATGATGACCCCAGACTCCGACATGGCTGATGCAGCAGTACCCACACCCACAGCACCCCGTACCCGACGCAAGCCGCAGGCGCGCAGCCTGGAACGGCGACGGGCCATACTGGACGCCACCCGTGAGTTGCTGGAAACCACCACTATCAGTGATCTGTCCCTGTACCAGGTGGCGGACAAGGCAGAAATTCCCCCTTCCTCGCTCTATCACTTTTTCCCGAAAGTGGATGTGCTGCTGGGCGCACTCGTGGAAGAGATATTCACCGAGTTCGACACCATCATGAACGAGCCGCTGGATACTGATGCCATTCATCACTGGACGGACATCACCCGCCAGCTACAGGCACGTTTTGTCGCCTATTACCGGGAACATAAATATGTGCGGGATCTGATTCTGGGGCAGCATGTCATCAGCACGATTCGCCATGCAGACTATATGCATGATGACCTGCTTGGACGCCGTATCCGGGAATACCATGAACAGCTGTTCCAGCTTCCTCCGTTGCCAAAAGCCTACAATATCTTCGCAGTCGCCCTGCAGGTGGCGGACAAAGTTTACGCCATCTCCTACCAGGAATATGGGAATATTACCGAAGAGCTGGCACGGGAAGGACGGCGGGCAGCGCAGGCTTATCTGGGGCTCTATCTACCTGAAGTGATGCCCAAACGATGACAATAAACCTATCAGCGGCATTTCACCAACCAATGAAACGCCACAATCTAGCTCAGGCGCTGTTCAATCCCTAATTCCCTAAGTGAATTGTTGAAGTGTTCACGAACGATATTCAACTGATCTTGCCCTTCAGGATGCATTCTTCGACAACGCTTTAAGACGTTTTCAAAAAAGCAATACACTCTTCCACTTGAAGCAATAGTTTCTAGAGGGCCTGATTGGTTGACCCCAGCCGGAATTGAAATACCTTCGCCGACATAACCAGGATACTTGGTAAAGGTAGAAATCATTCTCCCCAATATCCCAGAAAACGTATTTATCGAGTTTTTCTTCTTAACGTCAGGCGATGCTGCTACAGATTCTGTTGTACTCTTTCCATCCAATACCCCCTCCCCAGCACTCGCCAGCAGTTCTGATTTATCTTTCTCATTCTGACCTTGGCTACTCTCATGAACAGCCTTAAACAAAAGAAAAGTCGTTCTAAGCACGCTAATGTAGGGATGATTTTCATAGCGTTTAAGTACTGTATGGCATGTTCGCACTTGCATACGTTCTCTATGAGTATCTCTGAATCTCCCTTTATAGAAATTATGCTGCGAATGAAAAAAATTGAAAACAGCTCTTGCCCATAGTTCATATTCTCGCACTGAACGTCCAAAATCAGCAGATTCTGTTTTATTCCTCGGATTATTTAATTTATTTTCAAATCTTATCTCACCATTTTTATTCATACAAACAAAAGCATTATCGGAACGGCGCAGACGATCAATTCTTTCCAATAAACGCTTATGATCCAATACAGGCATTAGAGCATTTCCCTCATTCAAAATTTCTTCCGTTAATATTTTTCCTGCATCACAAGCCTCTACTCGAGGAACGGTCTGAGAATGCATTTTTTGGGGTCCTAGAGACTTAGGGCGAGCACCTTTGGAGCGACAACTACCTGCCTCACTTTGAGATCCTCTTTCCTGAATATCAAGCGCAGCCATCGATTGAGTAATAGCGGCTTCACCAGCTACAGCAGCGCCCAATTGACTTTCATAACCACTGGCGCGAACTGCCGGAGTTTCAACACCCAGTACTGATACCTGAGCTTCCGACTGTGTATCATCAGATAAATCAATCAATCTCTGATAGTGAGCACAGCCCATCACATTTTTCATAGTCGATTCCACAGTATGAAAGGCTTTCTGTTCCCTATACCTTCCTTGAAAGTCAGCGGTATATCTTTGAAAAAAATTCCTTATGTAGCCCCAAAAAAAATCATGATTATCTTCTTTAATACCCCATTGACTAACAAGAACACTATAGATTTTTTTGCTATAATCTAAAACATCAGTATCACTAACTTCTCCCAAAAGACAATACCTCAGTAAATTCACTTCACAAGTATATAATTCAGTGACGACAGGCGTTTCCATTTGAACTTCTATAAAGTTTTTTATAAGACCGACACTAAAAAAATCAGGAATACGACTTTCTCCCAATGTAAATCCACACAATAGTGCTTCTATTTCTGAGCGACGACGCAAACAATGAGCAACGCCCCCCCTAAAACGCATAAGTTGCTCTTTGTTTTTATCACTTGTTTTCTTATGGAATGTAAAATTCCCATCTGCTTCCATGCCAACCAGTGTAGTATCCGTAAAAGACTTGCCAGTACCTGCTTCGGCTGTATGCATAAAAGTTTTTAGCTTTTCTAAGTCAAGATTCAAATAGTTTGGACGTTCGTGAGTGACCGTTCTAAGGGGAGGAAAACTATGTATACTTTTAGATCTTGCTACTTGCTCACTCTGTCTTGTTGAAGACGTTGGCGATGTTTTTGTAACACCTCCTGAGTTGCGGTCATCAGGCTTATCGCTAGATCTCACATTTCCTTTGGCTATAGAAGCGTAACTTTTTTGAGCCGGGTCCATATCGTAGCTCCCTTAAGATATTGCTAATAAAGTACCAAAAGCTATATCAAGAAGCACAACACATCACTAACAATACCGTTAGCAATACCGTTAGCAATACCGATCAAAATTCAACCTCTTTCAAAGCAAATTATGAAGATAGACATTCACAGCACCCCCATCTAAAAACATAAAAAAATACTCCATGCAACGTTCATTCATTGCACGGAGCATCATGACAACAAGAAACAGTAATATTATTTGAGTGCTCTTTTACACTGACACACTGAATGTTCGTTCCACTCTGTTGTCCACCAGTGCCCTGTCCATTGTCCTCCTTCATTCGCGCATCGTTGAGGACATTTGACTTGAGCATCTTCCGCGTCATTCCAGATCGGATCATTATTCCTTGAATTGAATACCTTGAACTTCGGTTTTTCGGGCTTAGCTGGAGGTGCCGGCGGTTAGGCGGTTCAGGAGGAGCAACCGCAACACTGATTGCGTATTCTGGCACAACTTGAACACCGATTCTGGTAACTCTTGAACACCCATTCTGGTAAGTCTTGAACACTGATTCTG
>NZ_BAABFL010000410.1:0-15439 GCF_039540975.1 Kistimonas scapharcae | reverse complement strand
TGGCTACTTGGCACCTTTCAAGTATGAACAGGAACTTGCCAAGGCAGCGTAAAAAAGTGTCCGGAAAACTCTTGCCAGATCATCTCCACCCATGTCGCGAAAATGGGACGCCGGTATGATATCGAGATCAATATCCTGCTGGATGATCAATCGCCCTTGTATGACGCCTCTCTGGAAAGGCTGGATGAAGTGCGACACCAGATCAGTAATCGCCTGAAGCTGGATCCGGCAGACCACTGGATTTCGATCAGTTTCACCCAGGATCCGGACTGGCTATAACCTGACACTGTCACGTAAACAGCCTGTCGAGAAAATCCCACTCTGTTTAGACTAAGGATCTATAGAGAGCACAGGTCAAATGATATGAACCTCCTTAGAAACCTTCTGGCCACACTGACCCTAACTTTAGTGGGGGTCGCACAAGCCAGTGAACTCTGGATTGATGTCAGGCGTCCGGAAGAATTCCGGGCAGAGTCCATCCCGGGGCATATTAATATTCCACATACTGAAATTCACACCGGTATCTGGCAGATAATCGAAAATAAGGACACTGTCATTAACGTTTACTGTCAGCGCGGCGTGCGATCTGAAATGGCCAAAAAACGCCTGGAACAAATGGGTTTCACCCATGTGATCAACCGTGGCGGCATAGAAGATGTTAAAATCCTGCAGGATTCCAATTAATACCACCAGCGGTTATGCTGCCTGCACCATGATACGTCGTCCGCTTCAGCGAAGAATGAAGAGAAGGGTACGCGGACCATAACAATAATCATGGCAGGGGGAATAATGATTCAGGTCTTTGGAGATAGCCTGTCTGGTAACTGCTACAAAATTCAGCTGTTGCTGAATCATCTCGCGATTGATCACAAGTGGCGCCCTGTGGATATCCTTAATGGAGACACACACACCGCACAGTTTCTTGAACTCAATGCCAACGGCAAGATTCCGGTTGTGGTACTCGAAGATGGCCGTCTACTGGCCGAATCGAATGCAATCCTGAACTACTTTGCGGATGGTACTGATTATCTGCCCAATGACCGCTACCAACGAGCCAAGGTTCTGGAATGGCAGTTCTTTGAGCAATACAGCCATGAACCCTATATCGCCGTTGCCCGGTTTCTTGCGCGGTATCTGGGCATGCCGGAATCACGACAGGAAGAGTTCCAGTCAAAGCAGGCTGGCGGATACAAGGCGCTGGAAGTCATGGAACAGCAACTGAGTGCATCGCCATACCTTGCGGGTCCAACACTCTCCATTGCTGATATCTCTCTCTTTGCCTACACCCATGTAGCCCATGAAGGTGGTTTCAGCCTTGAGCGGTTTCCTGCCATACGCCGCTGGATTAACACCATCGAATCCCATCCACAGCACGTGCCCATGCAGATCACCGAGCACACCATCTCATAAGGATTAATGAATGAAAATCTGTGTCGAGATTTATGCCAATCGCATGATTCTGACCTCCGATGAACACAGCGTCAGCGTCAACGCCAGCAAGCCATTTACCACCACACGCCTGCTGGTTGGCCACTTTGAACCTGCCGTCAACTGCCTCAAGGCATGTTTACAACAGGCCGGTTTTACAGGTTTTTTCAAACGCGCCCCCAAATTGCATATTATTGCCCGTGAAAAAACGGAAGGTGGTCTCTCGGAAGTCGAAGAACGCTGTATTCGGGAAGTCGGTTTGGCAGCGGGCGCTCGTGATGTGAATGTCAGCACCTCGTAACCCTGACAGGAATCCAGCAGGATTTTCGCAATATTTACGAACTGACAGCGAATGCCCAAGCCGTCGCCATATACTCTGTAAACCTTGCCCAACAGGCGACGAGGGTATGTTGAAGCCGCCAAAAATCCATGATATACGACGATCCAACAATAAATCAGCCCCGGTCATTCCGGGCGTGAACAGGCAGGAGTAAACCGTGTCCCAATCCCTAACTTGGCTCTGGCGCATTAAGCGGTGGTATATCCGTTTCATGCTCGCCTTTCTGGGTCATGCTCTGGCCAAGGCCAGCCGATCCGACTCCATCATCAGTAAGGAACTGGCACCACTGCCGGAAAACTTCTGTTTTGCCATGCGAGTAATGCCAGCAGGCCCCGCCCTGTACATGAAAAAAAGTGGCGGAGGCATGAAGCCGATAACCCGTGAGGCTGCTGGTAAGCCGCATGTGGATATCCAGTTCAAGCACCTTGAGCATGCCTTTTCAACGCTGTCGTTCCAGGAAGGCACAACTGACGCGTTTGCCCGGGAACGTATGATTGTCGATGGCGATATTCCCGCATCGATGCGCCTCGTTCGCTGCTTTGAGCGACTGGAAGCCATGACGTTGCCGAAACTGATCGCCAGACGCATCATGCGTCAATACCCGGCATTGACACTGGGCGAAAAACTATCAGGTGCATGCCGTATCTATCTCGGCGTGTTGGGCGGTTTTGTGTTGGGGTACAAATAAATGAGCAAGGGATACTCAGAATTTTTCAGTCCGGTCAAAATCATCGCCGGTCACAAAGCGTTGGAACATATTCCTTATGAACTGGCCAGCTTTGGCGCCAGCCGACCATTAATCATTACTGATGCCGGTGTTGTACAGGCAGGACTGGTTGAACCGGTCAAACAGTCTCTGCAGGTCAGTGAAGTACCGATTGCCGATATCTTCAGTGATGTGCCACCAGATTCCTCCTCGTCACTGGTCAGCCGGATTGCCGAGGTTTATCGCCTGACAGGGGCTGACGCAATCATTGCGATCGGTGGTGGCTCGGTGATAGATACCTCCAAAGCAGTGAACATCCTGGTTTCAGAAGGCGGCAATGACCTGCTGGCGTACAGCGGTGTTGGCGCACTGACCAAACGACTCAAGCCGTTATTTATCCTGCCAACGACCGCAGGCACCGGTTCTGAAGTCACCAAGGTCGCGGTCATCAAGGATGACGAAACCGGCCGTAAAGTGCCGTTTGGCTCTGCCTTCCTGCTACCTGATGTCGCCGTACTCGACCCACGCATGACACTGACACTGCCGCCCCATATCACCGCCGCCACGGCAATGGATGCCATGACCCATGCCGTGGAAGCCTACATTGGCACCGCAAAGAACCCGTTAAGTGACGCTTATGCCGTCGCAGCAATCAAGACGATTCGTGAATACCTCGGTACTGTGCTGGCTACGCCGGATAATGCAGAGGCTCGCCTGAAGCTGGCAGAAGCGGCCACTATGGCTGGCATTGCCTTCTCAAATTCCATGGTAGGATTGGTGCATGCCATTGGTCATTCCATCGGCGCCATCACACACCTGCCCCATGGTGTCTGCATGAGCCTGATGTTGCCTTATGTATTGGAATACAACCTTGCCACTAGTCGGGAAACCATCGGCGAGCTCCTGTTGCCGGTAGCTGGTTCTGAAGTGTATAGCAATACCCCGGCAGAGCAGCGAGCAGAAACCGCCATTGCCGCCATTCGCACACTGCGTGATGAATTGTTTGGCAAAACCGGACTCCCCCGTACTCTGAGCGAAACCGGCAAAGTCGATAAATCACAGCTCTCCGATATTGCAGGTATGAGTATTGATGATGGCGCGATGCTGTATAACCGCATTGATGCCAGTTACGAACAGGTACTGGCCATCCTGACCAGAGCCTGGGATTAATCTGAATGCTCTGATGTGCTAAACGTCATTGGCAGTCATCCCTGATGGCTGCCAATACATGCAGAACTGAAGTTAATGTTGATTCAGCAATACGATGGCATGCAGAGCAACCACAATAGCAGTCACCCTGCTTCGGAGCGTTAAGTATTTCCATTCAATAACACCGGATAAGGTTTCTTTGTGAATAACCTCAAACAATACAACAAGCAGATACCCCAATAGCAACAATACCAACGCCACTTTACCCAGAAGGAATATCAGTAATAAGCCTGCCCATGACAGTAAGGCAACTACATTGCTCACAATCAATAGCGCAACGCGATGCTCAGCCTGAGGTAAGACCTGGCCCCATAATGCCCCCCCAAGAAAGCTCAGAATAATGGCACTATAGGTGGCAAAAACAATGAATGACGGCAGCCCGGGCAGAGACGAGCCAACATAATCCATTAACGCTCCCAAGAAAAACGGCAGAAGACCAAGATAAGCCAATAGTGTACTGATTCTTTGATTTGTCATACGGCTACCTGATTAACCATTGCAGGTCTGATTATTCTTAATCAATGGGTTACAGCAATTTCTATAGTATCGAGACTGCCACTAATGACAATGGAGAGATAAAACACTTGCAGCATCATAATTCCTCATAATTCATTGATGGTGCTGATCATTCAGCGAACTGGCATTCATTATGCCTGTTATAAACACAGGAATATCGCATGGGAAGACGGGGAGGATAGTTTTTGCTACTGACCACTCTTTTTTCATTTTTCTGATGCTGCCAGACAAAAACAAGCAGCAGACTATCACCACCGCTATGGAGATATGAACCGCCCGATTGCATTATCAGCTATCTAATCATTCCTTCCCAGACTTGAACCCATCCTGCAACTTGCGGTCTGATAACAGTAAGGCAATGTCTTGATTAACACAGGATGAGATTATCCAGCGATGATAAGAGGCTATTTCAGGTTATTACTGTTCTCTGTTTGCCTTCTGACAGGCATTCAGATACCGGGTTTTATCGACCAGTACCAGAAACGCATCGACGCCCATTTCAAAGAAGCGACCAACAACATGAGTGGCTTTCAGGCAACGGCTGACCAGTTCTTCGAAGGCAGTATGCAAGCCCTGATCAACCATTATCAATCGAGTCCTGATCCTGTTTTCACACACGATGCAGACAGTGTCCGGCAGATTTATGATCGATACCTGATGCTGGAAAGAGAACAGGCTGCCCTGAGTCAGCCCTGGTATCGAGTGGCCTTGCATGTCGCATCACGTTACGGCAATGAATTTTTTAACGAAACGTTGTCGTCATTTTCTCACACGATTCCGATGACCTGGCAAGCCATTAGCTGGGGAGTAGCACTTGCCTTCCTTGTCACCATTATCTGTGAAAGTTTGCTTATCACCTTTCTGCAACTCATTGGTGTAAGACGCAAGGTTGCCATGAAGAGAACCGCTTAACCTGAAACTTAACCAATCCGGCAATCAACACTTGCCTGTCACGATGACAGGCTCTTTACTTGAGTCAGTCCTTTCTGCAGGTATGACAAAATGCGCGCGAGTCAACGCATGCTGCTTTCTCTTGCATTCTTTTCCCTGCCCATCTGGTCAGACAGCCAGCAGCCAGACTATGGACCACCGATTAAATTGTCCGAAGCGCGGATGGTCATGAAGGCCGCTGAAGACGTGGCCAGTGCCCAGAACTGGCGTGTTGCCATAGCCATTCTGGATTCAGGCTGCAACCTGGTGCTACTGCAAAAAATGGATAACACGCACCTTGCCGGTTCACGCATCGCACAGGACAAGGCTTACACCGCCTGCGCTTTCCGCATCAGCACTGCAAAGGCGCAACAGACACTGGCTGAAGGGCAAGATGGCCTGCGTTATCTCCAGCTGAATGCAATGACCGCAGTCGAAGGTGGTCTGCCATTACTGCGTAACAACCAACTCATCGGCGCCATTGGGGTTTCCGGGGTCACCTCACAACAGGATGGCATCATTGCCCAGGCAGGAGCTGACACCCTGCGTTAATATGCCACTGATCTTTATTATTACAATGTGACAATGCATGAATTTCTACGACAAGTACTGCCTGCCGCACCTGCTCAACTTTTGTTGCGGATGCAAAGATATTCAAGGATTACGTGCAGAAATTATTCCGGATGCGGCAGGTCGCGTACTGGAAGTGGGGGCCGGGTCGGGTTTGAACTTTCCGTTCTACCGTTCAAATGCCGTCGAAAAGGTCTGGGCCCTGGAACCATCAGACGCTATGCGTACTCTGGCTCAAAAACGTTATCAACAGGCAACTGTCGATATTGAATGGCTGGCACTGCCTGGTGAGGAAATCCCGCTTGAGAACAACAGTATGGATACTGTCATTCTGACGTATACTCTGTGCACCATACCCGACTGGTACTGTGCCCTGCAGCAGATATACCGCGTATTAAAACCGGGCGGACGATTACTGTTCTGTGAGCACGGACGATCACCGGTGACTCGCATCAACCAATGGCAGGATCGCCTGAATCCGCTCTGGAAGAAACTGTTTGGAGGATGTCATCTGAATCGAGCCATTCCTGATTTGATCACTGAAGGTCATCTCAATATCCAAAAGCTGGAGACCCAGTACATGCCATTTGTCCCCAAACCCATAGGGTTCACGTACAGCGGTCATGCCGTAAAAAAACTGCACCACTCGTTTTAACCACTTTTATCCAGCCATTGACGGACAACCAACAAACAGCAATCCTCTTCACAATAATGATAAACAGCGGTGAATGGTTGCCATGAACCTGACTCCCCCTCTGAATACAGCAATACACTCAACGGACGAATGGCTTGCCTCACATGCAAGACTGATTGTAAACAGCTTTCATTCACTGACAGGGCAATCGCTGATCGATACTTCCAGCAATAATCTTGTCACTGCACTGGATACTGCACCGGCAGTCATTGTTTCTCATGGCACACAGGCAGACCCGATTTTCAATTATGCCAATCAACAGGCGCTGCAATTGTTCGAGATGGATTGGACAACCTTTACACAACTGCCATCCCGTTATTCCGCTGAAGCGCCGGAACGGGGAGAAAGAGAACGCCTGTTACAAGAAGTCTCCCAGCACGGTTTCATCAAAAACTATGCCGGCATCAGGATCGCAGCATCCGGCCGTCGTTTTACCATCCATAACGCCATCGTCTGGAATTTGCTGGATGACAAAGGCATTTATCATGGGCAGGCAGCAACATTTTCTGACTGGAAGTACCTGTAAGCTCCACGCTCTATAGTACATTGCCAGCCATGAAATCACGCTGGGCTGTGGTCACTTTCTCAAGATAGCGCCGTGACTCTGCCCGGGGATGGCGTTTGGTCAATGCCCAGTACACCTGAGACGGCTTCAGCTGATTAATTTTGTCTACCGCACGGCCCCTGTCCCGGTCAAAGGTCGCAAACATATTACCCGCGCCACCGTTATAAGCAGAGATGATCGTATATTTTCGTGACAGGGGATCCCGGATTCCCTTGAGATAATGGGTTTCCAGCAGATGGATATAGGCCGTTCCTGTATCAATATTATTATGCGGTTTAAACAGGTAATGCTTGGACGGCTGATCAGACCGATTCTTGATTCGGGTAAAAACATCCTTACCGGCAGTTTTCGGAATAATCTGCATTAGCCCGTAAGCATTCGAGCTACTGACCGCATAAGGGTTGAAGCTGCTCTCAGTCCGGATAATGGCATAGACCAGACTTTCATCCACCCTGTAACGACGGGCATACTGCCGTACCAGGCTGGCATATTGATACTGCCGTTTTTGCAGGTGGTCACGGATCAGGTCAAAATCCACCGCATACACCGTGCCCCGTTTACTCCATTTCTGTGACAGCCTCTTTGCAATCAGGTAATCCGCATAACGGTCTGCGCGCCAATGCCAGCGTATTGGCTGCTTTTCATGATCCAGCACCTGACCATACAGCACCGGCTCCCCACCTAAAGGCACATCACGGGTGCCAAACAGGTCAACAGCCTCTGGCTCATTCGGTGTCAGGAGTGTCAGAACAATCGCGTGATGCAAATCCTTTCGATCAAGGGTCTCGACATGCACCTTACCTTTGTCAAAATCCACAAAAACCCGCGTACGGTAGTTATTGGTGTATTTGACGTATTCCTTACGGGTCGCGTGTTTTTCATCCCCCCAGTTCACCCGTGCCTCTTTTGCCAGCAGGCGAACCAGTGCTTCAAATCCGATAAGGTCTTTCTGGTAATCCCTTCCTGCCGCAATCACCTGGCTGGCCGAACCGGTCTGCTTCGACAACTGGTTTCTGGCATAGCTGGACGCATAATCAGAAGCCTCACGTGTTGTGCAACTGAAGAGTAACGGTGTGAATAACAGTATCCCAATCAGACGGCGGGCATTATGCATGAACAGTTTACATCCCTGTTGCGCAGACTAGCGCATTCGTATCAGGTCAAAGAGAAAAAACGCGGTAATCTAACATGCCAATCATGACGACCAAAATATGTGGCTGCCGTAGCGTATCTGTCTTCAATAAAAGCAATGTACCTGAAACAATAAAACCTGCCCGAAAGCAGGTTTTATTGATATCAGATAAACAACGTCACCCAATGAATAGCATTATTTATTCCCTCGGAGCGTAATCAAATACATCAGAATGTACCCGGCTTTCATCAACCCCAGCTGCGACCAAACCGTCCAGGGTTGTATACACCATGTCCGGAGAACCACTGAGGTAGAAGTGTGCATCTCCCAGCAGCTCCAGGTCGTCAATCACCGCACGATATAGCTGACCATGACGCCCTGCCCAGTCATCTTCTGCTTCGGCTTCGCTGACAACAGGATGGTAATGAAGCCCCCATTCGCTGCTCCATTGCACCGGCAGATGTGGCAGATAAAAGCCGTGCGGACGCCGTACGCCCCAATAAAGTGATACGGGATGTCGATGTCCGTTCTGGTGGGTAAACTCCACCATGCTTTTCATCTGGGCAAACCCGGTACCGGCAGCAACCAGGACGATAGGGGCATCAGGGCAGTCGCCCAAGTGGCAGTTACCGTGGGGCAGGGTTACCCGGATCATCTCACCGGACGACAGGTGTTCAATCACTTGCTGAGCGCGTTCGTGCCCTGGATAGCACTGTACATGCAATTCCAGCTCATTGCGGTTATCACCCGGTGCCGATGCAATGGAATAAGCACAGGGTTCGCCTTCAGGCATAATCACCTGCAGGTATTGCCCCGACTCAAACGACAATGGTTTTCCATCCACCACCAGGTGAACCTGGTAGATGTCTCCCGTCACCTTGTTCAGGTGTTTTACGCGAAAGGCCCGTGTTCTCTGGTCAGGCACGCTGCCCCCTCTGATCTATTACTACTTTGGCGTGATAATAAGGTCGCTAACGTCAGGTATCAACGGCACAATCTATCGGGATATCCTACTTTTACTGTAAGACGACCCTCAACTGGCTGCCAACCAACTCACCGTCCTGATCACTATTTGAATAGTGACGTGTGGCAGAAACTGTCGTTTGAACTAGGCTTTCGACGTTGTCACTCAGAGGACACTTCCATGGGAATCAAGACACTGTGCCTGGCATGTGGTCTGGCTGCGCTGTCCTGCACTGCCTTTGCAGACAGCAACAAGAAGTCAAACGTTCCTCCCAAGCCCATTACTCAATGGACCTGCGCGGATTTTCTGGATATTGAAGATGATTTCCAACCCTATGCGGTTGGCTGGGCCACGGCCTACAGCAAATCCGGCAAACCCGAAGACACGGACTTTGATGTGGATGGCGTCAATACCATTACACCTTACATCGTCACCGTCTGTTCTCAGAACCGTAAAGCCTCATTCTGGGCAAAAGTGAAAGACAAGGTCGAAAAGATGGATGCCGATGTAAAAAAACACATGTAGCAACACCAGGCAGGTGGCAACAGCGCTATCTGCCTGATCCCTTCAGATACGCTCAATTCATCCCATCGCTTTAATCAATTCCCAGCTCATCCCAGATAGCATCAACACGCGCTTTCACATCATCATTCATGCGAATGGCCTGTCCCCACTCACGCTGGGTTTCCCCGGACCACTTATTGGTAGCATCGAAACCGACTTTAGAGCCGAGGCCTGCAACAGGCGAGGCAAAATCCAGGTAATCAATCGGTGTGTTTTCTACAAACACCGAATCCCGCTTCGGATCCATACGGGTGGTCATGGCCCAGATCACATCTTTCCAGTCCCGGGCATTGATATCGTCATCCGCAACGATCACAAACTTCGTATACATGAATTGCCGGAGGAAAGACCAAACACCCAGCATGACCCGCTTGGCATGCCCGGGGTACTCCTTTCGGATTGTCACAACGGCAAGACGATAAGAACACCCTTCCGGAGGAAGGTAGAAATCCACAATCTCTGGAAACTGCTTCTGCAGAATCGGTACAAAAACTTCATTCAGCGCAACACCCAGGATGGCCGGTTCATCCGGCGGACGACCGGTATAGGTACTGTGGTAGATGGGATCACGGCGGTGGGTCATACATTCAACGGTGAAAATCGGGAAGCGCTCAACCTCGTTGTAGTAACCGGTATGGTCACCATAGGGGCCTTCTTCCGCTTCTAACCCAGGCTCGAGATAGCCTTCCAGCACAATCTCCGCGCTGGCAGGCACTTGAAGATCGTTGGTAATACATTTCACCAGCTCGGTTTTAGAACCCCGCAACAGGCCGGCAAACGCATATTCTGACAGCGTATCCGGCACCGGCGTCACAGCCCCGAGAATAGTCGCGGGATCAGCACCGAGCGCTACCGTGACGGGGAAACGTTCACCCGGATGTTTTTCCTGCCAGTCCCTGTAATCCAACGCACCGCCGCGATGTGACAGCCAACGCATAATCAACTGATTACGCCCCAACAACTGCTGTCGGTAAATGCCCAGGTTCTGGCGCTCCTTTAACGGCCCTTTGGTAATGACCAACGGCCAGGTCACCAGTGGCGCCACATCACCGGGCCAGCAGGTTTGTACCGGCAGTTTTTCCAGGTCAACCTCATCGCCTTGCAAAACCACGTCCTGACAAGGGGCCGAGCGCACCACCTTCGGCCCCATGTTCAGGACCTGCCGGAATACCGGAATCTTGGCCAGCGCATCACGGAATCCCTTGGGGGGTTCAGGTTCCTTGAGGTAGGCCAGTAACTTTCCAATATCCCGCAATGCTTCAACATTATCCTGTCCCATCCCCATGGCCACCCGACGGGGCGTTCCAAACAGGTTCGCCAGTACAGGGATGTCATAGCCTTTGGGGTTTTCAAACAGCAAGGCAGGCCCTTCGCGACGGAGTGTACGATCGCTGATTTCCGTCATTTCCAAGTTAGGATCGACTTCAGCGGTAATGCGCTTCAGTTCGCCCTGCTTTTCCAACTGGTCGATAAAGTCGCGGAGGTCGCGGTATTTCATGGAAGGTCACTTCGTCTGTGAACAGTCTGGCGATGATACGACATAAACAAAAGGCCGGTAAAACCGGCCTTTTGTTGCGTTATCCATGCATTACTTGCGCTTCATGGACTGGAAGAATTCCGCATTGGTCTTGGTATGTTTCATACGATCCAACAGGAACTCAATCGCGGCAATCTCATCCATCGGGTGGAGAATCTTGCGCAGGATCCACATCCGCTGCAGCTCTTCCTCGGTGGTGAGCAGATCTTCACGGCGGGTACCGGACTTGTTGATACCGATAGCCGGGAATACACGTTTCTCTGCAATTCGACGATCCAGGTGTACTTCCATGTTACCGGTACCCTTGAACTCTTCGAAGATAACTTCGTCCATCTTGGAGCCGGTATCTACCAGCGCAGTCGCAATGATGGTCAGGCTGCCGCCTTCTTCGATGTTACGGGCTGCACCGAAGAAACGCTTCGGACGCTCCAGCGCGTGGGCATCCACACCACCGGTCAAGACCTTACCGGAGGATGGAATCACGGTGTTATAGGCACGGGCCAGGCGGGTGATGGAATCCAGCAGGATAACGACATCCTTCTTGTGCTCAACCAGACGCTTGGCCTTTTCCAGTACCATCTCGGCCACCTGGACGTGACGTGACGGCGGTTCGTCGAACGTAGAAGCAACGACTTCACCCCGTACGGAGCGAGCCATCTCGGTCACTTCTTCCGGACGTTCGTCGATCAGCAGAACAATCAGGTGACATTCCGGGTTATTCTTGGTGATGTTGGCCGCAATGTTCTGCAGCATCAGCGTCTTACCCGCCTTCGGTGGCGAGACCACCAGACCACGCTGCCCTTTGCCCACCGGAGACACGAGATCGATGATTCGACCGGTCAGATCTTCCGTGGAACCGTTACCCATTTCCATCATCAGACGTTCATTGGGAAATAGAGGCGTGAGGTTTTCGAAAAGGATTTTGTTGCGGGCGTTTTCAGGCTTGTCGAAGTTGATTTCGCTGACTTTCAGAAGGGCAAAATAGCGCTCGCCTTCTTTCGGGGGGCGAATCTTGCCCGATATGGTATCCCCCGTGCGCAGATTGAAGCGGCGGATCTGGCTGGGTGACACATAGATGTCATCGGGACCCGCCAGGTAGGAGCTGTCGGCGGAACGGAGAAAACCGAACCCGTCCTGAAGGATTTCCAGAACACCGTCCCCGTAAATATCCTCACCGCTGCGCGCATGGCGCTTCAGGATAGTAAAAATGACATCCTGCTTGCGTGAGCGGGCAAGATTCTCAAGTCCCATTTCTTCTGCAATTTTCAGCAGTTCAGGGACGCTTTTTTTCTTTAATTCGGTAAGATGCATAACTGACTGTGTGAGTTACTCAGTGAAAGGCGAAATCCGGTTGCTGGTCTATTCGCTGATAAAATGTGTCAGGCTTTCGTTCGATTTATGATTCAGATGAGAATGTTGGCCTGCGGTTCCGACTGGGGCTCTGTGATGCCAGATACTTGCTTGCCGGAAAGCGGCTTCAGCGATGGTCGATTAATTCTAAATCTAACACTGTCTACAAAGACCGTCCAGCATCCATCCGATAATTTTTTACGTTTTTTAGCCAGAACCAAGGGACGGGGCAAGAATAGCAGGGAAAACGCCCAGCGACCAGTCGTAACGACACTGATCGCCGGTTTCAAACGCCGGGAATCAGGCCAGATTGCTGTCCAGAAACGCTGTCAGCTGGGACTTTGACAGTGCACCGACCTTAGTCGCTTCGACAGCACCATTACGGAACAGCATCAGGGTCGGGATGCCGCGCACACCGTACTTCGGCGCAGTGGCTTCATTTTCATCAATGTTCAGTTTACAGACCTTCAGCTTGCCATCGTACTCGGCGGCGATCTCTTCCAGCACCGGGGCAATCATCTTGCAGGGGCCACACCATTCAGCCCAGTAGTCAACCAGTACTGGCATCTCGGCCTTCAGAACCTGCTCCTCAAAGGTGGCGTCCGTGATATTGACAATCTCGCTCATGGATACAGACTCCTAACAATCAAGAAAATTCACAAGAGCGCAATCATAGCACTGGCCTGTGACAGTGATAAACCCTTTGCCCACTGCCTGGATCATACCCTGATTTATGCCCTGCATTATCTGACTGCCTGGTTAGTGCTGTCCCCCTCTTTGGAGACATCTGGTATTCTTCATCCATTACCCGAAGTGACTGATAACCCATGACAACACCCGATGTCACCCATGCCGAAAACCAGCCGCTCGTGGCGGCCATAGACCTCGGCTCCAACAGCTTTCATATGATTGTGGCCCGACAGGATCACAATGAAATCCGCCCGGTTGAGCGCCTGGGGGAAAAAGTCCAGCTCGCCGCCGGTATTGATGAGCAGGGGTTGCTGACTGATGAAGCCATGGAGCGGGGTCTCGCTTGCCTGCGCAAATTTGCCGAATACATTGACGGCATGGCTTCCGAGAATATTCGCATTGTAGGCACCAACGCCCTGCGCAAAGCCAGAAACAGTGACACCTTTGTTCGCCTGGCTGAGCAGGAACTGGGGCACCCCATCGACATTATTGCCGGACGCGAGGAAGCCCGGCTTATTTATCTTGGCGTGGCACAGACCTACTCCGATGATAACGATCGTCGTCTGGTCGTTGATATCGGTGGCGGCAGTACTGAATTTATCATCGGCCAGCGCTTTGAGCCCAAGCTGCTGGAAAGTCTGCACATGGGCTGCGTAAGTTATACCCACCAGTACTTCCCTAATGGCAACCTCAGTGAGAAACGTTTCCGGGAGGCGTATTACAGTGCCCGCTTGGAATTGATGAACATTGAGAAAACCTATCGACATGAAGGTTGGGTGGAGGCCATCGGTTCTTCGGGTTCCGTTAAATCGGTACACGGTATTCTGGCTGAACAGGGTATTGATCGCATCACACGGGATGGACTGAAAAAGTTAAAGCGGGACGTACTGCAATTCCGAAAAGTCGAACGGGTCCATTTCCCGGGACTGAAACCCGAACGTGCAGCCATATTCCCTGCTGGACTGGCGATACTCACCGCCGTTTTCGACAGTCTGGCTATCGACAGCATGGATTACTCCGATGGCGCACTGCGCGAAGGCGTGCTGTACGACCTGGTGGGTCGCCAGAGCCATGAAGATGTCCGCGAACGTACCATCAGTGCATTGATGACACGCTACCATGTCGATGAGGAACAGGCCCGCCGTGTCAGAAAGCATGCGACACTACTATTTCAGCAGGTGGCTGATGACTGGAAACTGAATGAGCAGGATCTCAAGCTCCTGCAAGGCGCAGCCCTGCTGCATGAAATCGGTCTGGATATCTCCCATATCCAGTTCCACCGCCATGGCGCCTATATCATCCGCAACGCTGACCTGCTCGGTTTCTCAAGCCGCGAACAGCAACAACTGGCCATGCTGGTAAGAGGTCACCGACGGACGTTGCCGCTGCAATCGCTCTACCAGCTGCCGCGCGCCGAATTCACCCGTCTGCTGCGATTAATGATCCTGCTTCGCCTGGCCATTCTGTTAAACCAGATTCGTACCGATCGTCTGCCGGACATTGAGCTACAGGTGAAAGACCGCCAGATGACGTTACAGTTTCCGGAAGAATGGCTGGACAAACGTTCACTGACCAAAACCAATATTGAGCATGAGCGTGAGTACTTACAGCGTGCAGGTTACAAGCTGAAATACCTCTGATGGCAGTATTAAAACACCTAAATCAGATTATGATCGAACAGTAAAACAGTTTAGATTTACTGTTCGACCTCTTTTCCTATTCATACCCTTCCTGTTCATCTTGGATTTCCTCTATTTCCAATGATTCACCAGTAGCTCCCTCAATCTGAGGTAACTGTACTTCCTGCAGGATTGGTGCATGTTGCTCTTCCCACCAATCAGGAAAGCTACGGTAAGGCTTAAGGTAACCAAGTTTATCGCATATACATCCAAGATACTCCTCTTTGCGCCCCATATGGCTCACCACAACCCTCTGATTCAATTGAAAAAAAGCCTCTAAAAAATTCAACATTCCATCTATTTGTGAAAGTAACTCATGTAGAGGCTTAATTATTAAAGGCGCTTTTCTTAAGCGCTCTTTATCATCATCCTCTTTTCTTACCAATCCCTCTCTAACACAAAGAAATAGCTTATTTATTTCCTTAAAACCATCAACAATCGGCTGCAACCCCTGCTCAAAGCCATAAGTTTCAACATCAACGCGGCGGTGTTTTTGTTAATAGTGGATTGACCATATAGCACTATAATGACGGTGTAATGTCCCATAGCGCCCATAAATATGGGA
>NZ_BAABFL010000409.1:0-15220 GCF_039540975.1 Kistimonas scapharcae | reverse complement strand
TCCGAGACTGGCAAATATTATCGAATACGCCTCATGCTGGCTGCCATGTGGTCTGCACAGGAGTTTTTGAGTACTTACAAACGTAATTATTGGTTTTTTCCATTATTTAATGAAAGAAATCTATAACAAGGAGCATCTTGTACAATGCTTAATACCAGAATAGCATTTTCACCTTGTCATCAAACGACCAGTGATTCAGCATCCACTGGTCATTGGATTGATAAAAGATAAAACGCCAGACTAAGGCATGCTTCTCAAACTTTTGCAGGTAGGCATACTGGATTAATGAATTCCCAGCCTCCTCAACCTTAATCAGGTCAAACCCCACGGGTTTGCCATAACGCTGCAATACCATGGGCATCTGCATCTCAACCTGACTGAGCTGTGCATCCATCTCACTGGCAGGGAAGAGAACATAGGGCGTCAGGCGCTCCATACCTTCCCTTAGTTTCCCTTTACCGACATCCTTCATGACAGTTTCAACCAGTGATTGCATAGCTTTCTGGTTCTGCAATGGCTCCGCCGCTGAAAGAGAAAGGGAAAACATCAAGAATACCGCGCTGATTATATAACGCATGCTTCATCCCTGTTTTATGGTTGTTGCTGATCTCTGTGCCAGGTATTCAGATGAATACCTGTTGAGCAGGTCGCATCAGAAAACGCCCTGAGTGGCTCAACAATAGCCCGGCGACGCGCGTTCAATTCATTGATTTCCGCTTTGTCGGCCTGATACGCCTGCCAGGCATCAGAGCAATACAACGTATCAACCAAATCCTCGACGACATCATGACGGGCTTCATGGCCACTACCCAGCTGGGCTGGTTGATCCTGCCAGGGTACCTGTATGGTTTCCGGCAACCGGTGCAGTGCTTCTTCCAGCTGAGCTTCCGGGAGTTTTTCCTGCCGGTTTTTCTCAATGAAGCGGCGGGCATTGAGCAGGTCACTGAATGCGACCTCAAATCGGTCTGTCAGTTTCTCCAGCTGACAGATACGCGCCTCAAGTAGCCCCACTTCCGAGACCATGTCATCAAAGTCCGTAATTATTTCATTGAGCTGCGGATTTCTGGCAATAATTGCACGCTGTTCCGGCGAAGAGGGATGGAAATCTTCTCCCCGGACCTTGCTGCCAACCTGTCTCTTCAGCGTCTTCTGCCACTGGCTGACATTGAAAATCATGGCGTCTTTCAGCGGAAGATCCGATAAATGGGGAATGTTGACCGTTGTGAGTGTCTGCCTCTGGTGATCATTACTGTTACCCGTCAGCGAGGTATCAGCAGGTGGTATGATGGGCTCCCTGCTCTCTAAACCGAGCCGATCCTGCCAGCGGGTCTTGAGATGAATACCTGACACCCGGGTCGCCTCTGAAAACGCTTTCAGGGGTTCTATCAGCTCATTACGCTGATTTTCAAGGGCAACAATACTTTCCTGATCATTCTGGTAGCAGCGGTACTGATCTGATTTATGGAATACCTCCGTGGCATTCTTCATCTGCCTCAGCCTCTCATCCTCGTCGCTGACCAGGTACCAGGCCATCTGGCCGGGCATATGGATATGCTCAGGCAGATGCCGCAGCGCAGAAGACAACCGGTGCTCTGACCATTGCGCCTTGCTATAACGGTCAATGATGCGGCAGACCTCAAAGGCCAGGCTGTATTCAATCTCAAAGCTGCTGCACTTGTTTTGAAGCAGGGTGATTTCGGTATTGATAACCTGAACCTTATCAACCAACCGATCAAACCGTTGCGCCATTTCCCGGATGGTCTCATTCGCCCGAACAGCCTGACGGTGGTATTTCGACATTTTGTGGAAATCTTCGCCTTTCAAGGTAGTTTTAACCTTGTTCCCGACGGTTCTGATCGATTTATCCAGGCTATATCTCAGGCTCGCGATAGGCGATATTTCATCAAACAGGGTAGGGCGATAGGCATTAAAATCCGCCGAAGCTTCCCGATTCTGGTCGCTTTGCTTACTGGTTGTGGCAAATTTCGGTATATCAGTACTGGCGCTATCATTCGCTGCGTTAATTGCTGAATCGTTATTCGATGAATTCTGACGAGATGAAGGATTTTCCATGCTGCTACTTCCTTGATAATGCTGGCGGGTTACGATGAATACATTGGTTTAATTATTGGCTATCCCTCTCGTTTGCCGCCGAATCCTTTGAGACTTATTTGAAATATCAGTGATGGAGCGCAATCAGAAATATTGGAAAAGTCCCTTTACCTCGTCCTGACCGAGCGAAATTCAACCATTACTCCTCATCCCAGATGGATGCCAACGAATAATCACTCCCTTCCACAACGAAGGGACGGCCGTCGATATAACGAAAATGGCGTTCCAACGCCGAAATCTGGTCAACATCCTCAACACTGAGCAGCAGATTGGCAGCTTCCAGGTTTTCCCGCTGTCGTATGGGAGATACGGATTTAGGAATCACATAACCCCCCCGCTGCACAGCCCACTGGATCAGCACCTGGGCAGGGGACATATCATGCTTGTGGGCAATTTCCCCGATAATGGCGTTATCCAGCAGACTGGGTTCATCTTCAGAACGTAAATTGGCACCTCTATCCATGGAGCCCAGCGGTGAATAGGCCGTCACCTGTATGCGATGTTCCTGACAGAAACGAACCAGCATTTGCTGCTCCAGAAAAGGATGCAGCTCTACCTGATTCATAGCAGGCTGAATCCTCGCTGTTGTAATGAGCTTTTCCAGCTTACAGACACTGAAATTGGCCACTCCGATATATCGAGTTAGCCCTTTATCCACACAGGCCTCCATCGCTGCCCAGGTTGTCTCTAAGGGTAATGATTTCAAAGAGATACATTCATCGGCGGTGGATGCAAACTGTACATCTGACCTGACGGCCACAGGCCAGTGCATAAGATATAGATCCAGATAATCCAGATGCAGATCTGAAAGTGTCTTTTCCAGCGCCGGCATTACATCCTCAGGTGCATGGGCGTTATTCCAGAGTTTTGACGTGATAAACAGGTCTTCCCTGTGCACATCCCCATCCTTGATAGCATCACTCAATGCCTGACCGATACCAGGCTCATTACCGTAGATAGAAGCGCAATCGATATGCCTATACCCCATCGAAATCGCTTCCCGGATCGCCGTATAGACAACCTCCGGTTCCGATTTCCATGTTCCAAGGCCAACCATTGGCAACGCCTTGTCAGATACAGTCATCAAACCCATGGTTTTACCTCATAGCACAAGACACTATTTACTGTATTTTCCATATTGCATGGACGGCATGGTCATAAGAAAAGCGGAAAACGATTAAATGCAAGAAGTAAGGTAGAGCAAAAATGACCACACCAAAACTTTACAGAGTTAATAATAACATCCAGTTATAAATAAAATAACTTTAATTACATAAAAACCAAATAATCACTAAGACTATGCCCCCGGGAACTTTTCAATAAAAAAAAAGACCTAACTACAACAGTAGTTTATTAATCCATTACACATTCAGCGTAAACAGGGAGTGAATCAGTTATGGCCATGAACAGCACTAGAAAACTAAATCAATCTTCGTTTGGATTCGACTACCCTCCTGAATCTAGCCCTACAACTTTTAATAAAGGCCGTACACGTGCACTTCCAAATAATGAAGTTAAAGCATCGAGTATCCAACTTCCCCCTCAAAGAACCAGGTGTCAAGCAATCAAGCAGAGATTGATTGATTTTTGGGAAATACTTGTCAGTATTTTTTGCTGTAGAATATGTTCAGAAAATCGAGGAAATCCGGAAAACAGGGATCAGTCCCTTTTTGTTGCTGTACCTCCAATGTCGACAGAGCCGTTTCATGACGAGCAATCAGGTGGGGACTCTCTTGAAGGCTCTCATCAATTTTCTCTACCCCAAAGTGATGACAGCGCTGACATGCTTGATGACACACATCCAAAAGAAGTAGTTACAACAATATTCACTCAGCAACCTTTTAGTAGCCAAGCAGATCCTTCATTGTCAAGTCCTTTGACAATAGACACGAGCATGACAGAAGAATTTATGTTCGATAGTAATAATTCATCACATTATAAATATCACCCCGCTCTCACTCTTAAGTATGATCCTAATTCCCTATCTGCAGACCACGATGATTCGACCATGCATTTTCCAGCACTAACGTTAATGGAATGTTCTCAACATACAACTGAAACAATGAGTCCTACTGGTTCATTAGAAGATCTAGAAAACGATGCGGCGATTGATGAAAAAAATAATGGAGAGGACTCAGAAGATAATCAAAGTAACTCATCAATTACCACGGTCATAGAAAAATCTACTTTGAAAAAATCGCCTAGTCAGGATTCAATAGCTGATTCACAAGGGTTAGTGGAAGATGAGAAAGATGCAGAATTATTCGATGAAGCACTGCCCGAATGCTCAGTTATCTCATTAGTACAAAATGAAGAAAGACCCGTTGCGGTTACACTTGATACTGTCCCAGATACAATTATGTCTGCAAGCTCACCTATAGAACCAGTCAATACAGAGAAAGATAAGCACGATGAATACTCGCATTCTGATGAAAAAACACATCCGCCAGTGACATTCACTCAATATGACTCTAAATTAGGTTACTTAGACTCACTTGTTTTGATAGGTGAAGAGTTAATAGAATTACTTGATAAAGATAAAAAATACCGTTTATTAACTGAAAAAGATAGAACAATATTATTATCAAGCATTAAAATACTAATAACTAAATCGGCTGAACACATAAAATCTAAAGAGCGGTTTAGTTTTTTCCGTAATTGCCTGACTGTTCATTTTGAAGGCAATCATGACCAATATGATTCCGAAGTTACTACTTACACTAACGCACTGGACAAATTAATTGAAGTCGTTGTAGCGGTCTATCCAAAGGTAGAAACTGATGACAATCCAATTAGCGTTCAACTTCGAAAGCTGCATCAAGATGTTGTCGAGTTATTACCAGAAGATACGGGTAATTATAATCATGCTGAATCTGTAGATTCCGCGCCAGCCTCAATGCAAAGACAACCGATGTTAAGTATGGATGCTCCCATTACAATGCCTTCATTAAATGATAAAATGAAACCCAATCAGGATCCAAAGGCAACGGAAGAATCCCCCCTATTAAAACAGGTGTTATCTGCTACTGAAGATGGCAGTGATGGTGAGGATGATGTCTATGAGGCTCAAACGTTTAATGCAGCTCTTTCCTTACCTATCGATACGCAACAATTGAGTATGAACCCTGAAGAAACCATACCTCCTGTTTTTATGAATGGAGATAAGGGCTACTTATCAATAACGCCAGAGGAAATTGAGGTTCCAACAGATTCAATGGGTCAAGCCATGGTTGAAAAACTTGAAAATCAATATTTCCAAGAAGCGAAACAAGCAAAAGCTAAAGAGCGCCGACAAAGAGAAAAACAAAAAGGATCAAAAATTCCTATTAGCCAACACCGCCCTTCTACATACATTCCAAAAAGTAGAACACACGATTTAGCTATAACAGAATGGGAAAAAGAAATGAGTTTATATGGTAATTTCACATCTTTAACAAGAACGAGGTCGGATGGGGATATTTCACAATCAGTCCTATCAGAAAAAAGTACTAGTAAAGCAAAGTCATGTGCGGGCTATACCCCACGAACACAGGATGAAAATGGATGGACTAATCCTCACAAAAATAGAAAAAAAGAAAATAATGATTTCAGAAAACGGAAATCTACAGAATCTCTGAAAATGGGTTTTGGCTCTAGAGAGCCATCAAGAATAACACGTGATCCCAATACCTTTGGAGAAATAAAAACAAAATAAATAAAGATAGGCAAAGGCTCTTTATCACGGTCTTTGCCTTTTTTCGTTAGAAACACAACAGTTATTATTTATTCAATAACAAATAACTATTCAACACTCAACAAATACTTTTTTATGGCATTATAAGAAAATAACTCTATTATGAAGTAGCGATGCAAATCCTTACTCACAAAACGGAGCGATGCGTCTAATGAAAAAACACGAAAGCATTCAAAAAGTGATGACAACAAGCCCGATTACTGTTCAAAAAGGGCAAAAGCTCAGTGAAGTTAATGCGATTTTTCGTGAGCACAATATCCACCATGTGCCCGTACTGGATCACAAAAAACCCGTTGGTATGATCGCTGAAGCCGATCTACTCCGGTTAATTTATGATGCCGGTAATACCGACAGCCGTATGCAGGACACCATGATTGATCAACAGCATACGATCAGTGATGTCATGACCACTGAACTGAAAACACTGAACACATCATCGACTGTCAGAGATGCCGCAGAGTTATTGTCTGACAGCCGCTACCACTCGGTGATAGTGCTGGAAAACGGGAATATTGCTGGCATTGTCACAACGACAGATCTTATTCACTACTTATGTGAACAATTCTGATATTCCTCAGACAACATATTTTGCTCTGCCAGCTTGATTGGCGGAGCAAACAATCAGCGCCTGGCGCACACGATTGCCGCCTCTTTATTTGATGCCTTACGCTTGAAAAGGTTTTTATTCAGCCGATCTTCCAATAGCATGTTCGATGACTTTCACTGATGTCATGGATGGGAAGCGGATGAACAAGGTTAAGATAACCGTCTTCAAATGGGCTGGCGCCTGGGGACCATTCAAGATCAAGATTCCCTGCGGCGAGTGTGCGCTGACTGAAAACATCATTCGCGACACCATGGCCAATGAGCTGGCGGATATTCCTGTGGAACTGGATGAGCGGGAGTGGCTTACCGAGTGGTGGAAACCTCTGACCAAGGGCGGCTGGCATGCACCGATCATCATGGTGGAAGACAAGGTTATCTCCCAGGGAATGGCGTTGAACCGTGGGCTCCTCACCCAAGCGGTTATTGAGCATCACAGCACCCAGAGCCCGATCAATGGCAATCATGTTTTCGGTAAAGAAAACTGCCCTTACTGTGTACGTGCCAAGGATCATCTGGATCGTCGTGGTATTCCATACCAGTATCACGATGTCATCAAGGACTCCCGCGCCCTCTATGAAATGCTGGCGCGTGTAAAACCCATTATCGGGCCGAAAACGCCGGTCACCGTCCCCCAGATCTGGATTGATGGCGACTATGTCGGTGGGGCGGATGAACTCAGCAAGATTGTTGATGAATACGTTGAACCCAATTATGACCGGGGTCAGTGCTCCATTTCTCCTGAAAACAGACAACGCAGCAGTAATGATTAACTCATCATACCGCTACTGATGCTTTTTACGGTTTTGTCAGCGGTATTGTCCACATAGATCACCGCTCTCTCAAACACAGGTAATTCGCAGCTTTCCCCCAGTCAATACATAAATTACCAACAAAGTTATCCACACCTGCGGCATTATTTACCTGATAATTTCTACAAGCCTGCGCCTTTAAAGACTCATCCTGAGACTGCCCTGTTTTTGTGCTGGCCGGACAAGGTATAATTTCCGCCATTTTTCCGGTTTATCCCACTGTCCGCCGTGACGGACAGGAACCCCAACCCTGAGGTGGTACTGTGACCCAACAAACCGTGCCCGACGCCAGCACTTTCCAGGGGCTGATCCTTGCCCTGCAAAACTATTGGGCCCGTGAAGGCTGTGTAATCATGCAACCGCTGGATATGGAAGTCGGCGCCGGCACCTTCCATCCTGCGACCTTCCTGCGTGCCATCGGCCCGGAGAACTGGAACTCCGCCTATGTGCAGCCCAGCCGCCGTCCGACTGACGGCCGTTATGGCGAAAACCCGAACCGTCTCCAGCACTACTACCAGTTCCAGGTGGTGATGAAGCCATCTCCCGAGAACTTCCAGGAGCTTTACCTTGGCTCCCTGAAAGAACTGGGTATTGATACCTCCGTTCACGATATCCGTTTCGTGGAAGACAACTGGGAATCCCCGACCCTGGGCGCCTGGGGCCTGGGCTGGGAAGTCTGGCTGAACGGCATGGAAGTGACCCAGTTCACCTACTTCCAGCAGGCGGGCGGTATTGAATGCTATCCCGTTACCGGCGAGATCACCTATGGTCTGGAGCGTCTGGCCATGTACCTGCAGGGCGTGGACAGCGTCTATGATCTGGTCTGGGCACACGGGCCGCAGGGCGATGTCACCTACGGTGATGTCTATCTCCAGAACGAGGTTGAGATGTCTACCTTCAACTTCGAACTGGCCGATACCAAGAGCCTGTTCGAACATTTCGACTACTTTGAACGTGAGTCCGAACGTATGGTTGAGCAGGGGCTGCCGCTGCCGGCGTATGAGTTTACGCTGAAAGCCTCCCACACGTTCAACCTGCTGGACGCGCGCCACGCAATCTCCGTGACCGAACGTCAGCGTTACATCCTGCGTGTTCGCACCCTGGCCCGGGCCGTTGCCCATGCCTACTTTGATGCACGCAAGAAACTCGGATTCCCCCTGGCGGATCCTGCGATAAGGCGTGAAGTAATGACCATGCAGGAGAAGAACTAATGGCAACACAGGATTTTCTGGTCGAGCTGGGCACTGAAGAGCTGCCCCCGAAAGCACTGAAAACGCTGGGTAACGCCTTTGCAGAAGGCATTCTCCAGCGTCTGGAAAAAGCCGGACTGGCTTATGGCAACCACCAGGTTTTCGCGGCTCCGCGTCGTCTGGCACTGCTGGTGCGCGAGCTGGAAACCGCTCAGCCTGACCGTGACGTCGAACGCAAGGGCCCGGCCGTTCAGGCGGCTTACGATGCCGAAGGTAACCCCACCAAGGCTGCTGAAGGTTTTTCCCGCTCCTGTGGCGTTACCGTCAGCGATCTCGTGACCGAAGAGACCGACAAGGGCGCCTGGCTGGTTTTTCGTTCCACCGAGAAGGGCAGCGCGACCGCTGAACTGCTGCCTGCCATGGTCAAAGCGTCTCTGGATGAGCTACCGATTCCCAAGCGTATGCGCTGGGGCGCGAGCCGAGTTGAGTTTGTCCGTCCCGTGCACTGGCTGGTGATGCTGCTGGGTAATGAAGTCGTGGATTGTAAAATTCTCGGCCTGACTGCCGGTCGTGAAACCCGTGGCCACCGTTTCCATCATAACGACGTGATCACCATTGAGAATCCGGCAGACTACCAGCGTCTGCTGGCACGCAATGGTTACGTCATTGCCGATTTTGAAGGCCGTCGCAGCACGATCCGCCAGCAGGTGGAAGCTGAAGCTCGTAAACTGAGCTGTGAAGCCGTTATCGACGAAGACCTGCTGGATGAAGTCACCGCGCTCAACGAGTGGCCTGTGGCGCTGGCCGGTCGTTTTGATGATGAATTCCTGGAAGTTCCCCAGGAAGCCCTGATCTCTTCCATGAAAGAGCATCAGAAGTATTTCCATGCGGTGGACAGTGAAGGCAATCTCAAGCCTTACTTCATCACCATCGCTAATATCGAGAGCCAGGATCCGGCTCAGGTGATCGCGGGTAACGAAAAAGTTATTCGCCCCCGTCTGGCGGATGCCAAGTTCTTCTACGATAACGATCGCAAATCTACCCTCGAAGAGCGTCGTGAAACCCTGAAGCCGGTAGTCTTCCAGAGCAAGCTGGGCTCCCTGTACGCCAAGACCGAGCGAATTGCCCGTCTGGCAGCTTATATCGCATCTCAGGAAGGCGGTAACAGTGACTGGGCACGTCGTGCCGGTGAGCTGTGCAAGTCCGACCTGGTGTCTGACATGGTGCAGGAGTTCCCTGAACTGCAAGGCATCATGGGCCAGTACTACGGCATCAATGATGGTGAGCCGGAAGAGGTCTGCCGCGCCCTGAACGAGCAGTACATGCCGCGCTTTGCCGGCGATGAACTGCCGACCGGCCTGACCGGCTGTGCCGTCGCCATCGCAGACAAGCTGGACACCCTGACCGGTATTTTTGGTATCAACCAGCCACCTTCCGGCAACAAGGATCCATTTGCACTTCGTCGTGCCACACTGGGTATTCTGCGTATCATCGTTGAGAAGAAGCTGAACCTGGACCTGCGTAGCCTGATCGCTGTCGCTATCGAAGGTTATGCAGAGCAGGGCACTGAACTGCCAGCTGGTGAAGCCCTCAACGAAACCGTACTGGACTTCATGCTGGAGCGTTTCCGCGCCTGGTACCAGGACGAGAAGATCCCGGTTGAAGTATTCCTGTCAGTCAAGGCTCTGAAGCCGTCCCAACCCTACGATTTCGATCGTCGCGTTAAGGCTATCCACAACTTCAGCCGTATGCCGGAAGCCCTGGCGCTGGCTGCAGCCAATAAGCGGGTCTCCAACATCATGGCCAAGGCCGGTGATCTGGTGATTCCCGATAATGTGGATGAGGCCCTACTGACAGAAGAGGCAGAAAAGGCTCTGGCATCGGCTCTCTCTGCCAAGCGTGATGAAGTTCAGCCACTACTGGGCGAACGTAAGTATTCCACGGCGATGGAGCGCATGGCGTCCCTGAAGGATACCGTGGATAACTTCTTCGACACGGTGCTGGTTAATGCAGAAGACCAGCAGGTTCGTCTGAACCGCTATGCACTGCTGCGTCAGCTGCGCGACCAGTTCCTGCATGTCGCAGATATCTCTCTGTTACAGAAAAGCTGATATTGGCAACGGAAACTGTCACCGGTTTCCGTCACAATACCGTTTTCATGCCTGATAATGGGAACGGTATGCCTTCAGTGGATGTTTTACTCAGTAAGACCGGCTCTGGTAGCCGGTCTTATGCCATAAACGACAGACAGGTTTCAGCCTGCACCCGAAAGGAAGGGGAGCCTTGCCGATGAAACTGGTCATTCTCGATCGAGATGGCGTCATCAACGAAGATTCCGATAATTATATCCGTTCCGTTGACGAGTGGATTCCCATTCCCGGCAGTATTGAAGCCATCGCCCGGCTGAGTCAGGCCGGTTATACCATTGCGGTTGCCACCAATCAGTCCGGTATTGGGCGCGGTTATTATGACTTGGCAGAATTGGACGCCATGCATAATAAGATGAACCGTCTGGTAAATGACAATAATGGTTTAATTAGCACTATCGCGTTTTGTCCCCATACTCCGGATGACGATTGTGATTGTCGAAAGCCTCAGCCGGGTTTGGTTCGTCAGATTGAAGCAAACCTGAACACGTCGGCAGAAGGCGCCTGGTTTGTCGGCGATACCGGCAAAGACATTGACGTCGCTCGCATCTCAGGCTGTAAACCGGTTCTGGTGAAAACAGGGAAGGGGAATAGAACACTCGCTAAAGCCAGTGCGGATGACTTGATGGGTGTGAAAATTGTCAATTCACTGGCTGACTTTGCTGATTACCTGCTCAATGGAGCTGAAGCCTGATGTTTTACCGTGCATTTCTCTGGTTTAGGACAGCTGTCTTCTATTGCTTGCTGATTTTCTGGACATTGTTCTATCCATCCATCGTGCTGCTAACCATTTATTTTGTGCCTCGAAAGTGCCGGCATCGGTATGCGGTTGTGACCTGGTGCAGCGTGGCGCTGGCACTGGTCAGAGTTATCTGCGGTATCCGCTGGAAGGTTGAAGGAAAAGAGAATATTCCGGATCAAAGCTGCGTAATTCTCAGCAATCACCAGTCCACATGGGAAACCTTTTACCTGCAAACGGTGTTCAGTCCACAGTCCACGGTCATCAAAAAAGAATTGCTCAATATTCCTTTTTTTGGCTGGGCTTTCCGTTTCCTGAGTCCTATTGCCATTAATCGAAGTGACCGCAATGCGGCCATGCATCAACTGATCGATCAGGGAACCCATTTTCTGAAGGAAGGAAACTCTGTTCTGATTTTTCCTGAAGGCACTCGTCGGGACTGGCCAAACCTGGGTAAGTTCAGCCGGGGTGGGGCAATGCTGGCCAAAAAGGCAGAGGTAAACGTGGTTCCGGTCGTCCACAATGCCGGCCGTTACTGGCCAAACGGAAAATGGCTGAAAACACCGGGCGTAATCACAGTAAAAATCGGTCCACCCATCACCAGTGAGGATAAATCCACAACCGTTCTTAGTAAGCAGGCTTATGAATGGGTCAGTGAACATCAGAAAACACTGGATTAATAAATAAAAAAGCCTCTGTACTGTGTTATTTAATCATCAGGGGCTTACTTTCTGACAAGAACAGGATTTATGTAATCCGAGTATCACTACATATCTTCATTTCGTCTGATCTGATCAGCACAATCCATAGCGACTTCGTGGCCTTTCAATGTTTCCCTCGCATTGATGATCATCAGCTGAGCCTTTTTCTTCATCTGCTGCATAATCGGTGTCATAGTCTCATGCAAACGATCCCATTCATCCTGCGTCAGGGTGAAAACATCCGCCTGTGGATGATGCTTCATTTTCAGGTCGGTAATGCCGAATTCTTTCAACAGTTCCAGTTGAGCACGGGTAATATGAGGCTCTTTGAAGTCCTTGTTGGGCGCGTATTTATCCAATATTGCGACAGAGCTATATTCAGGTAACGTTTGATCAATAATACCGCCTTGTTTACCAGTGGGGGCCTGATTGCCTGCGGATGCGGCTGTCTGATTGCCCACCGGTCTACCTTGATTAACAAAGTCACTCTGATTGTTCCTGATATCATTGCTCATGCACTGACCAACCTTATCCTTAGTTTCTCAGATCCCTGATTTCATCCGACAACTTGTCTTCTTCGTACTCCAGCTGCTTCAACTGGTCTTCCAGTTTCTCAAGCTCTGCCTTAATAGGATCATACTGAGACTGAATTTGACTCTTTTCCTGCACCAGCTTGTCCCTATCTCCTGTCAGCGAGGTTATTTCAGCATTGTTTTTTCCGATCTTGTCATTGATCTCACTGATCTTGTTATTGGTATTCTTGATATAACCGTTGTTCGCATTAATTTCCTTCGTGGCTGCATTTCTGGCAGAACGCGCAGAGGCATCTTTACCCCAGTTCCACGGCAATACCATCCAGCCCTGCCAGCGATTATCATGCAATTTCTTTTCTGCTTTCTTTTTATTCTCTTGATATTCTGCTTTTTTCGATTCTTCCGTTGTTTTTAAAGCTTCATTCTTTTCTTTTTCTTTTTGTGTCATTTCTATGTTGTTATTTTTTCCAATTATTTCAACATCTTTATCTTTCAATTTAGATTCATACTCTTTGGCTTTATCTCTTAATTCATCCAGTTTTTCTTCCAATGCATCTTTTTTCTCTCTTATTTCACTTCTCTCTTCCTGTTTATCTATGATTTTTTCATGTGTGCTACCAGCTCCCCCCACTGCAGCAGAACCACCACCAATAGCATGATGCCCCCCAAACTGAGAAGGAGGGCGAATACCAGGCACAGCACCATGCCCGGGGATCTGGTTATAGAAATTGGACATGCCCGCAAACTGCGAACCAAACCCATGCATAGCCCCCATCATGCCCGGTGTATGCGCTACACCTCCGGTCATGATGCTGATCTGTATGCCCGGTATGTTATAACCCGGTGCAATCCCACCCTTGGCACCAATACCACCGACTTGGCCAATACCGCCAATCGAAGGGGGTTGTGAAGGATTGAACGCAATTGCCATAACCAGATTCCTGTATGCTTTAGATCAAACCGCTCTTCTTGACAGAACCACCTTTTCCACCAGATTTTCCTGTGCGACCAGTATTTTTCACCTCTTTGGATGCTTCTTTTATTTTTCGTTTTACATCGGCATCCAACTCATTTTTCCAAGCAATCGTTTCAGCCATGGCAAACTTTGGGAAATCAGGGTTCTCAATATCCCTTTGCACATCATCCGGTGTCATATTGATATCCTGAAGCAACGCCTGATAACGGGTAAAAACCTCTGCCCCCTGATTTATCAGCTGGTCTATTTCAGACAATAAGGCTTTATCTAGCTTATCCGGATCAAGGTTTTCATTATCCATAATTAAAAACCATGCGATATTTTAAGAATACTTTTATTGATACATAACAGTATAAGCAATTAAACGGATCAAATTTATCGAGCCTGTTAATATAATTATTCTTATATTATACCAATAGTACTCTCTAATTCTGATTAAATTTGACTAATCGCATATTGCATAAGGGATTTACCGTAATTAGAAGTATTGATTGTTATAAGCTCCTGATCCAGGTTTTTTCAGTCCTACAGCGATCACTAAAAGTAATGAAAGAGAAGATTATTGTGTTGAGCTACTGAGCCAAAATGAGGCATCCATCGTCATTTTTCCGCCACCTTGCCAGATAGTTTTTTCATGAAATTGAGGAGAACCCACAGCGCATTTGTGTTCCTTTGGATATGCCCTGTTCGTGAAAAGCTAACAGCGGATATCTCTCTCCTACCTAACCTTTGGCTTACGTGCTCATGTCAGGCCTCCACTTCACAGTGAGAGACCATGGATTGTATCGGTAGCGATTAACTTCATATGCCGACCACTACGTTTCCGTCAAACAGCTTTACCGTACCAGCATTAACTGTACCGTTGTTTAAACCATCATCAAATGAAGCCCCAGTCATCCCTGGAGGTCCCTCAAGCCGCCTTTGACCCGTCGACCTCATCTCCTTGACGACCACCCCTGAGTCAGCTGGCGGGTGATGCCTTGTAATTCGTCAAAATTCAGTTTTTAGCCAGATACTGCAAAACGATCATTGAGTTCCATTTTTAGGTAGCGCTGATATCACCGATTAATGTGATAATCCTGACCAATAGCCTGATCACCGTACCTTTTTTCAGGGCGGGTGAGGCTATGTTTGACAACTTTGATTCAGGAAAAACCATCCTGTACGTATTTTCCTGTTGGGGGAGGAGCAAATGCATCCGGAATACTTTGGGCAAGGACACTCCCATTACCCATAACACCTGCCAGAATACCGCTAATCAATGCGGCGTGCATTTTACCCAGCTCCGTATATAAGAAAAGCATTTTCTTTTATTTACTTAATATTCGTATATTTAAAACATTCATTTAAACAAATCGGCCTCAATCGACCGTCCATTAACGCGAAAGAATTAGTGTTCTTATAAAAAATCAATAAAGATAACAACCGGTTGGCATGTAACATCCCGTTAATTATGGCATCACCGTTATCATATCTGATAATCCTGCATCAGCATATTTGAATATGCACCCTAAAAACGCTATCAATAATTTTGAATCATTACCTTGCTATTCTAAACAATATGAAAGTGGTTAAACATAAATCGAATAGCGCTGCATATTCTGGTTTACTTGAACACCGATTCTGGTCTACTTGAACACCCCCGTCACCTTACGTATTGGCGAGCCTGATTTT
>NZ_BAABFL010000408.1:0-15172 GCF_039540975.1 Kistimonas scapharcae | reverse complement strand
CTAAAGCGAAACTTTGTCAGTGTCGTAGCTCTGGCTTGTGCTTTTGTCTGGTTACCAATGTGAAACGTCAACAGCTCCTAGTGCAATGAGAAAAGTGAAATTGGCAGCAACGCAAACAACCTGTAAGGCAGAGCCATGGCAACCCCAAAAATATAGATCAATCCATTGTTCTAAATCACTACCTTTACCCATGGATCCTCTATCCAAGTTGAATGACAAAATAATGCAGCACTATTCAGCAGAAGAAGAGCCAAGCTTTTGCAAAAGAAGTGACAGTTTAACGAATTTACGTTGGTTAACGGAGATACAACCGCAATAAGATTCAGTTCTCTTCGTCCATGACAGTGGCGTACTTTACCTGATCCTGATGCATTTCTCGGTATACTCGGTACTTCTTGTCATAAAACGCACGCAAGCCTGATTCCGGTACCAGTGTTTCTCCAACCCGACTCATACCTGCTATCGCGCTGCGAATATCGGGATAAACACCAGCCGCCACTGCGGCCATCATGGCAGCCCCTAAAGGCATCGGGTTTTGTTCCCGGTTCAGAATCGCAGGCATTCCTAACACATTGACATGCTCCTGCATGAATAACCGGTTGCGCGTCAATCCACCGGCAGGCATCAGTGTTTCAAGGGGCAATCCTGCCTGTAACAAACACTCGAGCGCATGACGCGCCTCCAGTGCCAGCGCCTGAATCGTCGCAAGATAAAGCAGCGCCATATCATCCGGCCCGCTGTCCATCCCAAGACCGGAGATCATACCGGTAAGATGGCAGTCCCCGATGGGACATCGATTACCCGCAAAAAAGGGCAAAATGTGCAAAGACCGGGTGAGCTCTGCGATTGGCTGACCTTTCGCCAGAGCCGTCAACCGGCTTTCCAGATAATCATACACACTGACGCCTGCCTGGTTGGCCAGATCAGAAACCTCCGCCGCTGCCGGATGACGGCATGGCAAATGATCCAGTAAGGCACCTAAGGCATTCTGCCCGCAGGTATAAGCGTTGAGGCCTGCCAGATCGCCATTATCCCAGGGTCCCCAGATACCCGGCATGGTGTCAGTCTGTGACGAAAAACATTGGTAAATACTGGACGTACCCACCACCATGCTGATACGAGACGTCAAACCACGCTCGTAGTCTGCAGGGGTCTTCCCTTCCAACCCTGCCCCCATGACTGCCAGCGTACCGGCATAACCATCGACCGTACCCGTGCTGACCGGTGTGCCCGGCAGTAACCCCATCTGGCTGGCAACATCTGCCAATAACCCTTCCCCCACCGCTGCACCATGGGGCAAATCTGGCCCTTCCGTACGATCATAAATACCGATCCCCATATCCTCTGTGGCCAGATAACGCGCACGGGTACTGAACGAACACGGGCTGCGTATCAGCTCTCCCGTCGCTTTCAACACCAGAAAATCAAACAATTCTATGATATGGGCAGTAGCCTGCCAGCATGTTGGCCGATGCTGGCTCATCCAGTAACAGCGTGAGACCGGCATTTCTGCTGTAACACGGCCACCGGACTTTGACGCAGATGACGCCGGGTTTAATCGGTTAATCTGATCTGCTTCTGCCATAGCTCGGTGATCGCACCACAAAAGCACATCAAAAGCCTGTGTTTGCGTTTGAGAAAGGGGCAGGGGTCGATGTTCCTGATCCAGGAACAACATGGAGTAAGTACTGTCAAAACCAATCCCCAGCACCTGCCCAGGACTTACACCGGGATTGTCTGCCAGCACGTGTCGGACAGCGTTGATCAGCTGTTCCCAGATATTTTGACTGGACTGTTCCGCCCGTTGCGCTTCAGGCCTGTGGATAACAAGGGGCATGACTGACTGCCCGATGATGCCACCTGTAACCGATACCAGCGCTGCCCTCAGGCTGCGCGTTCCGACATCAATACTGAGCAGATAATCAGCCATGGCCTCACCATACCCAAACAACAGCGTCAGGGAGATCAGAATAGTGGCTATTGGTGAAATAGTGACATAATTGTTGCGTGATGATGGAGGGTTCTGAACCATGTGGCGACAACAAATGATCCGGCTGACACCTCGCCCCAGGGGGTTTCACCTGATTACTGACGATATCCTGTCACAACTGCCGTTTCTCAATGAGTATACCGTGGGGTTATTGCACCTGTTTATCCAGCACACCTCTGCATCGCTTTCCATCAATGAGAATGCCGATCCGACCGTCAGGGAAGATATGGAACGGCATATCAATCACATGGTGCCGGAGAGTTCTCCCTGGTTTCTTCACACCTACGAGGGGACGGATGACATGCCCGCCCATATAAAGTGCAGTCTGTTTGGTGCCAGCTTGATAATCCCTATTCGCAATGGACAGCTGGCCCTGGGGTCCTGGCAGGGTATTTATCTGGGAGAACACCGAAACCACGGAGGCTCACGCCAGATTGTCGCAACAGTTCAGGGAACCCGCGACGAAGACTGAAAACACCTTTTTTTATAGCCAAAAGTCAGGAATATATTTTTTAAAAAAATCAATTGTCATAAGTATTTCATGGAAATCCGGTAAAAAAAGATATGTAATGAAACTGGCATTGCATGAAGCATGCGCTATAACAATAAGAACGATAACAACGGAGCCAGCAGGATGTTCTGGCAAGCAGGCCAAAAAGAGGGAAATGGCTATGGCACGGAGAAAGCCTCAAAAAGCAAACGTTGTGGTTGGTGTTGATTTTTCTTATCTGGGAAGCAAAGAGGAATCCGCTGAAGAAAGAACAGTGGAATCCCGCCGTCGTCTACGCGAAATGCTCAGTAGTCAGGTAGAAGAATTCCTCAACAAGGGCGGGAAGATAGAAACTGTTCCTTCCAATATCACCGCCAACCCACCCAAGAAGCCTGAATCCAATTACGGTAATCGCCCCATTTAATCCAAGTGGTTGAAAGGCAATCACGTCATCGTGTGGCAACAGTGTAAAACAGGATGGCGCGACAAAATCCCAGCATAAAAAAAGAGACTCGAAATTCGAGCCTCTTTTTTTATGGGTCTTTCACAGGGGTCACGGGCAGTATCTCTCGATACTCTGAATCTCAGCATGCCAGATCAATGAAGCCGCCAGTAAAACTGATATCTGGCTCTACTGCTCTCATCTACTCTTCCACACTCCTGCCCCGAAGATCATCATCAGGGCAGATACCTTGTCAGGTCAGTGACCGCTGCAGCTCCGGAAGTTATCAGGAGAGAATGGTAACGTTCTCAGCCTGAGGACCTTTCTGTCCCTGGGTGATTTCGAAAGAAACCTGCTGACCTTCATAGAGGTTGCGGCGACCGGTGCCATTGATAGCACGGTAATGTACAAATACGTCTTTCTCGCCTTCACGCTCAATAAAGCCAAAGCCCTTCTCTTCGCTAAACCACTTAACGACGCCTTCGACTAACTGACCTGACATATAACTCTCACCTTTCTACGTGTACCAGCCTGAGGCTGATTTCTTCAAGTTTACCGAAGCCACCACGGCTTCCGGTTTCACTATATAGCATTGCCCGGTGACATACACCTGAAATGCGATCCATCCGGGTCTCCTGCCCCAGTCGGGTAGTGTATCGGCAATCTACACGAAGGAACAGGAGATTTACATCGTAACCCGCCCTCCCCTTGACAGGCATCACTTTTGACGTCTGTACCAGAGGACAACCGATCAGGTCACCACTACGAGTCTATCACCTTCCTGCGGTTTCAGCTCGCCAATACGCGCCAGACCCAGCCCATGATCCGTGGCAACCGTCAGAAAGTCTCGCTCTGACACCGGATTAACAGCAACCAGTAAACCGCCACTGGTCTGCGGATCACAGAGCAGATCCCGTTGCCGTTCAGTCAGTGATGATGCCTTGTCGCCATAACTGGCAAAGTTTCGCCCGGTACCACCGGGCACCGCACCCTGTATCCGGTATTCATCAACATGAGGCAGAACCGGAAGAAGCCTCTCTTCCACAACAGCCTGCAGACCACTGCCTCCGCACATTTCAAGCAGATGCCCCAACAGGCCAAAACCCGTGACATCGGTCATAGCTGATACCCCGGGCAGCCGGGCAAACGCAGCTCCCGGTTTGTTAAGCGTGCACATGGCGTCTCGGGCGATGGTCTGATGTTCAGGCTTAAGCAGCTTCTTTTTCTCAGCGGTGGTCAGAATGCCTATACCTAGGGGTTTGGTGAGATACAGGGAATCCCCGGCCTGGGCCGTGTTGTTCTGCTTGAGATGCTCAAGGCTGACCCGACCAGTGACCGCAAGACCAAAAATAGGCTCCGGTGCATCAATACTGTGGCCGCCAGCGAGGGGAATGCCGGCATCCAGACACGCCTGACGTCCACCATCCACCACCTTTCTGGCGATCTCCGGCGCCAGGACATTCACCGGCCAACCAAGGATAGCAATCGCCATCACGGGCATACCGCCCATGGCGTAGATATCGCTGATCGCATTCGTCGCGGCGATGCGGCCAAAATCAAAAGGATCATCCACAATGGGCATGAAGAAATCCGTGGTACTGATGACGCCTTCGCCATTACCCATGTCATACACAGCCGCATCATCCCGGGCGCTGTTGCCTACCAGCAAATTGGGAAAATCCGGTAACTCAATACCGCTTTCAAGAATCACATTGAGTACGGCAGGGGAAATCTTGCAGCCACAACCGGCACCATGGCTGTACTCAGTGAGTTTGATATCAGAAGTCATGAGGGATACGCGTCAGTCAGGTGAGGGAATCATCATTATTATGCGTTCGGGGCTGCCGTCAAACCCGTTACAACAATGACAGCAGTCACCCAAGGCTCATTCCCTGAGCCTGGAAAACGCATTAGCTGTTACTCAATTCCGGACCGCCCACAATTTCCGGCTCCGGCACAATGACCACATCCCGATTCTTGTTGGGATAATCCAGCGAATGCAGCAGGTGTCGCATGGCATTGATCCGCGCACGCTTCTTGTCGTCAGACTTGATCACCGTCCAGGGTGCATCGGCCGTATCCGTATAATGGAACATCTGCTCCTTGGCGCGGGTGTAGTCGTCCCACTTATCGAGGGAGGCAAGATCAATCGGGCTCAGCTTCCACTGTTTCAGCGGATCATGCCGACGTTTCTGGAAGCGTCTGAGTTGCTCTTCCTGACTGACGGAAAACCAGAGTTTGAAGAGATGGATCTTGCTATGAACCAGCATCCGCTCCAGATCTGCGACCTGCCGGAAAAATTCCATATGTTCTTTGCGGGAACAGAACTTCATGACCACTTCAACCCCCGCCCGGTTGTACCAGGAACGGTCAAACAGCACGATTTCTCCCCGTGATGGCAAGTGCTTGATGTAACGCTGAAAATACCACTGTCCCTGTTCTTCCTCGTTGGGTTTTTCCAGCGCCACCACCCTGGCGCCCCGCGGATTGAGGTGCTCCATCATTCGCTTGATAGTACCGCCCTTACCGGCCGCATCACGCCCTTCGAACAGGATCACGACCTTCTGTCCGGTCTCCTTGACCCAGCTCTGAACCTTCAGCAATTCAACCTGTAACTCCTGTTTCAGACGCTCATACTCACGACGTGTCATCTTGTTTTCGACGGTGGACTGGAGGGGTTCCGCCGTTTCAAGAATGTGACGAATATCGTCAGGCTGGCCTGATTGTTTTCTTTCTGTCATTACCGCTCCGGGGGGATTGTTCTTCGCTTATTTATTGTTGTCCATCACGTCTAGGATAACGCAACTACTACGTATAAATACTGACCCCGATCATTAGAAAACTATGGGTTTCTGGATCGGCTCCAGCGCCAGCGTATCCCGGATGATCTCCAGCGCTTCCTGAAGCTGCCGTCGCTCTGCCAGACTACTGATGCAAAAGCGAATCCCCTGAGGTGCTGGCGAACTACCGGCGGCAAACATCTCAGCACCCAGCACCCGGACACCCTGCTGCTCTAACTGAGTAACAAACGTGTTAGCACGCCACGGCTCCGGCAATTTGAGCCAGCAATGGAAGCTAAAGGGTTGGGACTGCAGATCATGACAGTTCAAAGTATCTGCCACCATTGCCTGCCTGGCAGCGATTTCATCCCGCTGCCAGGTCATCAGCTCCCACGCCTTACCAGAATCCAGCCAGGACATCACCACTTCCGCCATCAGCGGTGTCGCACTCCAGCAATCACCGCGTAATACCTGTCCTATACGCTCCACAAGATCAGGCGGACACACGGCAAACCCCATATGCAACCCGCCCCCCAGGGATTTGGAGAAACTGCCACTGTAGATCACCTGCTCTGGCGCCATCGACACCATGGCAGTCGTCCGATTTTCCGGCATACTGAATTTCACATCATCTTCCAGCACCAGAACATTGAACTCGGCGGCAATGGCGAGAATTTCCCGACGTCGCGCTTCCGGCATGATAATGGACGTCGGGTTATGCAGCGCCGGCATCAGGTAGAGCAACCGGGGTTGATGTTGTTGGCAATACTCCACCAGCGCATCGGGCTTCATACCCTGTTCATCCATCGGCACGCCGACATGACGCAGCTGCTGCTGTCGCACGCTGTAAATAAATCCGGGATACGTCAGGTAATCAGACAGAACCGTGTCCCCGGGACGGGTCATGGCACGCAGGACAAGACTGTTGGCATGCTGACCACCGTTGGTCATCAAAATACAAGCAGGATCAGCATAAATACCGAACCGTTCCAGCCAGTGAGCGACCATTTTTCGATGCCGCAGTAGTCCCTGTTCAGGATGGTATTTCAATAGCGGTGACAGCTTGGCGCTATGATCACTTAGTCGACTTAAGGTATCGGCCAGCATTTTTTCCCGGCAAGCTGGCACTGACAGACTCAGGCTTAAATCCAGCAGGGTGGTGTCGGTTTCCGCCGGAATACTGAAATCCGGTCGATCCCAACGCTTGCCACGCACGAATGTACCGCTGCCAACCCGAGCCACCACCAGACGACGGCGTTCAGCTTCTGCATAGCCACGGGTAACGGTTCCCACTGTCACATTAAGTTGCTCAGCCAATGACCGATGGGTAGGCAGCCGCGTTTCTGGTGGAAGCTGACCGTTGTCCACCGCTTCTTCAATGGCATCGGCTAACGCTTTATAACGAGGCCCCGAAAAGCGAGCCAGTTCAGGTGTCCAATTTTGCTCTGATTCTAAATTCTTATTCTGCATATCCAGGCATTGTCATGGTGACAATTAATTTATTGATCTTATTTCACGTCATTCTAAGATCACAACAGAGCAATGAAAACGACAAAACACACAAATTGTAGGGATACAATGGCAACCAGAGAGTCAAGCCGATGAATCATTCTGCGCCAGTCTTCTATCAGGATCCCTATCAGAAAGTGCTGACAACCACGGTCTCCAGTATTCAGGATCAGAACGTGGTACTGGCAGAAACCATCTTCTATCCCACCGGCGGGGGACAACCTGGCGATACCGGCCACATCAATGCCAGTAACGGCAGCCAATTCACGATCACCAATACACGAAAAGATCGCGAATCCGGCGCTATCGTGCATGAGGTCAGCGAAGCACCACTTGATCTGCAGCCCGGCGACACTGTGACCGTCACACTGGACTGGTCACGCCGTTACGCCCATATGCGCATGCATACCTGCATGCACCTGCTCTGTTCACTGATTCCCTGCGGGGTAACCGGTGGTGCCTTGACTGCGGACAAGGGCCGGTTGGATTTTGACATGGGCAATTTCGACGCGAACAAAGAATTGCTGACACAGCAGCTCAATGCCCTCATCGGACAGGCTGAGCCCATATCCATTGAATGCCTGGAAGCGTCTCTACTGGATACCAACCCGGAACTTGTGCGAACCATGTCTGTTCAACCACCCAGGGGAGCAGGCAAAATCCGAATGGTAAGGGCCGGTGCGACCGATTATCAGCCTTGTGGCGGTACCCATGTGGCCAATACCCGTGAGATCGGCCCCGTCAGAATCAGTAAAATTGAGAATAATGGGCAACGCAACAAACGGGTCGTGATTGTCTTCAGCAACGGGGAAAAACAATGAAAACGTTACCCTATTACCAAATTGATGCTTTCACTGACCGCCTGTTCGGTGGCAACCCCGCGGCAGTGATTCCACTGCAAAGTTGGCTACCTGATGCCTGCATGCAACAGCTGGCCAAGGAAAACAACCTGTCAGAAACCGCTTTCTTTGTTCGGCATAATGACCGCTATCATATTCGCTGGTTCGCCCCCGTCACAGAAGTACAACTCTGTGGCCACGCGACCCTCGCTGCCAGCTATGTCATTCGACATGAATTAGGCGACAGTACCCATCAGCAGGTCTTTGACAGCCTGAGCGGTGAACTCAAGGTCCGGTTTCAGGGTGAGCTCATTGAGCTCAACTTTCCCATGAATCACCGATCGCCCATCCGGTTGCCTGATGCCATTGCCAGACAACTTCCCTTTACGCCACTGGCAGCCTTTACTTCCCATGACGACCTTCTCATTCTGGCACCGGATGAAGTAACAGTGGCGGAGCTGAGTATTGATTTCACCAAGCTGCCCAAGGGCGTGATCAAACGGGGGGTGATTATCACTGCAGCATCAGAACGGGAGTCTGTTGATTTCGTATCCCGTTGGTTTGGTGGCCCCGAGGTCGACATCCTGGAAGATCCTGTCACCGGCTCGGCACACACACTATTGACTCCCTTCTGGGCTGAAAAGCTGGACAAACCGCTGCTCCGTGCTGAACAGCTCTCGGCACGCCGAGGCAAGCTGGAATGCGAACTGCTGGGTGACCGGGTCTACATTCGGGGAGGCGCCGTCAAGTACCTGGAAGGCACCATCCAAATTCCCTGACTAACGCCACATCAACAACAAGAAAAACAGAGTAAAAACGGAATGTTCGACTGGCACAGTTTTTATATACCACTAATGACGTTTGCTTTTGCCTCCAGTATCACACCGGGGCCGAATAATATTATGTTGACCGCCAGTGGTGCGAATTATGGCTTCTTCCGGACACTGCCCCATATTGCCGGGGTAGCCAGCGGCTTTTTCATCCTGCTGCTGGCCGTTGCTTTCGGGCTGGGCAATGCCTTCAAAACATGGCCTGTGTTGCAGACCATCCTGAAATACATCGGCTCTGCCTACCTGATTTTTCTGGCCTGGAAAATTGCCAATGCCAGCCGTCCGGAACAGCATAATGGGCCCGCCAAACCATTCACGCTGTGGCAGGCAGCACTGTTCCAGGTCGTTAATGTCAAAGCCTGGATCATGGCGATTGGCAGCATGTCAGCATTCACTCTGGCCGGTGCGGATTATGCTGTTTCAGCCTTGGTGATTGCCGGTATCTTCAGCCTGATCAACCTGCCCTGTATTTCTCTCTGGACCGGGTTTGGTGTAGCCATTGGGCGTTTTCTGCAACATGACCGGGCTTTGCGTACATTTAACATCTGCATGGCAGCACTTACCGCAGGATCCGTCGTTCTGCTTTATCTTCCGGAAAGCAGCCTCTAGGGGCTGCTTTCCTGTGCAATAACGGAACTAACGACGCACAAAAAACATTCCGGCCAATACGACCACTGCACCACCACCGCAAAAAACAATAAGCGGCCAGAGCGTATCTCCAGGCAACAGGGTAACGACAAGCGTACCCACGATACAGACCAGCAATGCTTCAATGCAGTAATACAGGGCAACAGCCGTACCCGCTATATCCTGAAATGCAGCCAGTGCGCCATTGGCAGACACTGCACAGGTACAACTGATACCAACTGCCACCACGAACATAGGTATCAGCAAAGATGCTGCGCCGGAAAAGGAGAGCATTTGTGCAACCAACATCAACAAGGCCCCGCTCCCTATCGCAACCATACCGAGTCGTAAGGTACCGGAAGTGCCAAAACGGCTAACTATACGTCCGGCAAAACGACTCATCACAATCATGACCAGTGCAACCGTTGAAAACAGCAAACTGAAGACAATGGGTGAATAGCCGAGTTTACCGATCAACATTCTGGGAGCCGAGGAGAAGTAAACAAAAAAAGCCCCCATCGCCACAGAAAACGCCAGGGTGTACAACCAGAATCCACCAGACTGCACTACCTGCAGGAACGCTGTTTTTACCCCAATTCCCGTTACATCCGAACGCGTCTCAGGCCATGACTTCACGGCATGAAAGCCAGCCAGAGTAGCGGCAAGCGCCAGCGCCCAAAACACGGATTGCCAGCCCGCCCAACCAATTAACAGTGCACCGATCACGGGGCCCAATGCTGGCACAAATGCCAGCATGCCTCCTAACAATGCGTAGATAGTGGCAGCTTCGCGACGATGGCCGTATACATCACGCACTGTGGCAAATGTTGCCACCAGTGAAGCGGCGCCCCCTGCCCCCTGGCATACTCGCCAAAAGACAAACCCTTCAATGGTCGAAACATATACCAGGGCTATTGAACTCACGACAAATAATAAATTACCGCCCAGCAGTACCGGCCTGCGTCCCAATCGGTCAGATAAAGGGCCAAATACCAACTGTCCACAGCCGAGCATCAACATATAGAGCGACAATGTCAGCTGCACCGCACCGGGTGATGTCGAAAACACCGATGCCATCTCAGGGACCGCTGGCAAATAAACATCCATTCCCAATGACGCCAGCAGGTCAAAGGGCACCATCAGCAGCAACGTGCGTGATAGCGAAAGATTCCAGGTATTGTTCAAGGACACAACAGATTTCCGTCAGAAGCGAAACAACGTTTCTGCGGCATGCAGGAAGGGTAAACCGTCACGCCACAGCATCATGGACTCGTGATGCTGTGGCTTAAGTGCGTGTTCTGACCATCGGCCTCATGACAGTCTACTCTCAGTTGAAAGCCCTAAAGGCTAGGCCGTTCCCCCTGAAACCACAATAACGGCTAACCACATTGTCAAAACCACTGACGAGTATTCCATCGATGCCTGCAGTCTATAGTTATTCCATAGGCAAGCCGTGCAGTAAGGGCTTATAAATATGAGAAAACCAGCCAAACTATTCACGTGGCTATTCTTTTTAGTTTTAAGTCCACTCCGGGTGTTCGCTTCTCCGGCGTCCTGGGAAAAAATCCTGTCCGCCGAACCCCTTGAGCGTCATCCCTCTGTCAATCAGGCCTATGAAAAACACCGAGCCGCCTATCTTGCCAAGAAGAAAACGGCGGAAGCCGTAATTTTCGAAGATGTCTTTGGTCTCGATGAGCGGCAGGCCCGACAATGCAGTGAAAATGGCTGTGAACTCGGGTATCGTCTGACCATCAACCGATTCCCCTACTGGCTCGAGGACGGCATTGCGCATCTGCTGTTGTTCTCATCCCAATCCGTCTGGGATGAAGCCGTTCTGAAACAGAAGTCTGAGGAGCTGCTCCGTCAACATTTACCTGACCCTACCCAATACCGTGGCATTGAGTGGAGCATTCGGATCAATCCCCCCTGGAAAAGAACCGTCAAAGGGTTGGGACATGCCCATATCTTTATTCGCGATACTGAGGGGACGGCCAACCTCACCCAATGGGTTGATCAGTTAAAACAACTGCGCAAATCATCCATCGATAAGCCTGTATCTGACTAACATCCAGACGTATATCAACTCCACCAATGAACTCCATGGCGATTCAGTTGTCATATTATTTTGAGGTGTATTGCACTTTTCACAGATAAAGCCTGAAACACAAACTTGCGATGAAACCGGTTACGACATCTCCTATTTCAGATACTGCCGCTACAGGTGCTGATGATGTAGTTGTTGATTTAGCATCTGCATATGGATTCAGCTCGTCGAGAAAAATCAGTATTCCGCCCTCGCCTCTGACCCCGATCCTGACTCAGCAAGAATTGTTACACGAACTTACAATACTCGGCATTCAGCCCAGACAGGGTGCCCTGTTTAGTTCGTCTGAAAATAGTTCTTCCGCATCAAGTAGCGATGAAGAGCGTTCTATTCTTAAAAAGAAAGTGATCCAAGTTGAAGTGGGTGACCATGACATCCCTCCACTGGATTCACTTTCTATAGAGGAAACATCATCTGAACTACCGACACCGTCAATCAACTTACCGAGTAGCCAGATAATACGCTTCAGGCATCCAGATCCTGCAGTTCATACCACAGAAAGTGATGATTCTCGATTCGACATAAAGCTCAGTTCCACTACTAAACCATGGTGCTCGAGTCCTGATACTTTTCCCCAGAATCTGTTAGGGAAGGTGCGAATAAGTCCACCTTCATCTTCGGTAACCCTTGGCATTACTGACACTGCTATTGGAAAAAGAGACTTATTCGCAGTTTCCTTAGAAGAACAGCCAATAGATACACCAACACGTGCAGACATACCTGCAACAACCTTGATACCTAAAGAAGCTCAAGCTTTGGAAGCTCCCCCTGAGTCCAGCTTGTTCGGAGAGTCTCTGCTTGCACACACCCTTCATCCGGAAGAATTGATAGCTAACCCCCAGCCTGAAGGTACCCAGATCCAGCCATCGACACCTGATTTTCCCCCAGGCTCCGGGGCAAGACCCAAAACAACTTCCGCAGCCCCTAAAAAAAAGAAAAAGAAGAAAAAAAAGCCAGCTGAAAAAACAGCAGGCTCTGGTTCTGCAAAAGATACCACCATCCCCACTACCGTTCTTCCAGCCAGCTTATCCGTGCAGAATGAGCCTGAAAGGGAGAAAGCAACCACAAAACAGCCAGACAAAAAGCGATCCCTCCCGATAAAAGGTCTGACACAACAAATTCTGCAAGCAGGCAGTAATGAATTGCAGGTTTTCCAAAAGGAAGTCAAACAACTTTATCAACAAATATCCAATCAGCGTTGGAATCAGCTAAATAGAATACAGCGTAATCTGGAGAGATTTCTTCCGGCGCTGGAACGCTTAAGTCAGGATTACGAACAATTCGCGCGCAACTATCCTGCCAGTAGTACTGATAAGCGACCATTTGGCAAGACAGAAAGTCGTAGTATCGCTATCAGTATCCTTTTTACCTACGAGCAACGTAGTGAAGCGGCCTTGATGCTTGGCGGTATTGCACAGCATATCATGGAGAACATTGAACAGTTTATCCTGCAACATAAGCAAAACAGTGAATACCTTGCTCATCTACTGAAACCCATTCTAAAAACCGTATGCCTCTGGCTTAAGTGCATCATAGATAGCAGAATCAATGACCGGCAGGCGATTGACGACCGACAGGGAGAAGGCATGCCTGTCGGTGAAACGATTACCTCGATCAACCTTGGTCAGCGAATTTCACTACAGGCACCGTTTAACGAACCGAGATGCAGTGAGACCATAATGAATCACGTGTTTTATCGGGCCCTATCATGGTTAGCCAGCGGTGAAATTTTTTATCTAAGACATCAGACGGCTGAACGACAACCAAAACCTGAATACTTGACGACTTACCAACAGCTTTTAGCACAATTACTGCAACAGTATCGGGATCACCGCCCATTTAGAAACTATGAGCCCCAGCCTGATGCTGAAAATTTCATTGAAATCCACCTTAACTATGCGGAACAACTGATTTTTTGCGTTCATTCACAGCGTTGGGATCTCGTTCAAATGACACTTCAGCAATTAGCCTCTATGCTGCCGCCCAGCGATGCTAGCCAGCCTCAGGAAAGCCCTGAACCCCGTGCACCGATACAACGCAAAAAAACACGAAAAAAATCCGACATGGAAAAACTGATAGATAAAGTCAGCCAAGTTATTGATCCTAAGAAATGGCATCAGGAATGCGTAAACCGTCGCCTGTTCGCGCTATATGAATATTTATCCATGACTCTTCGTGCTGGACATCAGAGTTTTAATTATTTTTATCAACAACATGTTTCTGCTTCGACACCACAACAATACTCCCTGAATATTGAAACACTACGCTCCTTGCTAACCCAGTTTAAACAATGGGCGGAACGTATGATTACTTATGGCCTTGTGACAACATCAGAACAAACGGTAGAGCTCTTATATTTACATGCAAAAGAGCAATTGGAAGAAAACACCCGGCAACTCGAGCAACTTCATCAAAGTAAGTTAAAGTTTCTTGCCGAATATTTTCAGAAAAAAGTCGTCCCTCCAAAAAAGAAAACAAAAGACAGAAAAACAAGGGACGCACACCAGAAAGATGGCGCAGGCTCGCCTATAGAAGAAGACTCTCCTGGCGCCGCTCAAGCAGCAGCCACCCCCGTCATGGTACAGACAAATAGTGAAACTACCGACGGCATGGCAGTCGTTGAACACATCGAACGAGGGGAAACGTCCTCCGATGAGGACAACGAATGGCAACAAGTCAAAACCAGCAGAAGGCGGATACCTGTAGAAACTGCGTTGAACAATTTATCGGAGGCATTGCGCTGCCAGAACACAAATAACGCCATAACCTCACTCAGATCAACAAACTTGAATGACGCGTACCAACAATTGCAAAATCCTTCTCAAGAACAGGAGACACTCCCCATCGATGTTCTGACGCCCCTGATATCCGGTTACTTACAAGTCTGGGAGATGTCCCATAACATCAAGCGCTGTGAATCATGGATCCCTGATATCAGGCCCTTCATCGTATCGCTGCTTGATGAAGACATATTGGCACCACGGGAGATCACAAACCAGTTTATTAATGCCATAAAAGAATTTAATACCGCCGATATATCAGCGCAGCGGGCTCTTGGCAATATATCTGACCATATCAATACCCTGCTTGATCTGCAGACGGAAAGTGAAACATCCAGCAACATTACGGCAATGGCCGCCCTTGAAGTGCTGATTACGTCCACTCAATCACTGAAAGAAAGATTAACCAGACTCCGTGAAGGTACGATTAATGCGTGGAAGAAGCGATATGAACTGCTGTTACGGCATTACCCTCAAAAACTCAAGGCGAAAAAGACAACAGACACTGATCAGCCATTGAAAACAATGATGACCAATAACGCAGCATTCCGGAAATGCAGTAGTGACTTTGAAAAACACCAAAATACCCATCAACGAAGGCAGGCAATCATATTACAGACTGAACAACCCAGTGATTCATCCAGACCATCGCAGGCGCAAGTCGCCGTATCCATGGATATAAGCAACAGACTTAAAGTATCCTGATTACCACCTAACATAAGCCATTCTCCCGTCTAAACTTACGACACTGGTTTTCCTTGGGTTAGGAGACGTGTCATGG
>NZ_BAABFL010000407.1:0-15150 GCF_039540975.1 Kistimonas scapharcae | reverse complement strand
TATGAAAGCATGAGCGGTAGCAACATACTGCGGATTTTCAGGCTTGGTTCAAGGCTTTCAATGAAACGTCAACAGCCCCTAGTCATGGAGCTGTCTCCATTATTAAGGGCGGGAATAGAGCGGTTTACTTTTTTGTCAGGTGAGAGGTTGATGAGTTTACGGAAAGCTGCTCGCGGTCATGCTTGTGAAATAGGGGTGTCTGAAACAGATAGTAGACAGAGGTAGTGATGGCATAAAGGCAATCATTCACCCCTTCGGTTCTCCACGCACGAAACGCAAGAATATACCCAGCACACCATATATGTACTGGGAAAGTATCTTTGAGGAACGCCATGGAACTATAGATGGCGTTCCGAAATTTACCAGTATTGGTATGCGTGCCGTTACAGCTCATTCTTTTGCGTGGTGAGCGTTTTATGCGTGAAATAAAAGATCAATATCCGGCTAAGTTTACCGCCGCCGCAGGTGCCGTTCGCGGTTTTCCTGCTTTTTCTCCTCACTTTTCCTGAGCAGTACATAGACAGCGCCATTGCCGCCATGCTCGCGCTGGGCACTGTGGAATGCCAGCACTTCCTCGAACTGTGGCAGCCAGGTAAAGACATAGCTTTTCAGTTTGGCCGGCGGATTGCTTTGTTCACCCCGGCCATGAACCAGCAGGATGGTGCGCAGGTCAAACCGGCGGCAATCATTGATGAACTGGAAAACCTCAAGCCGCGCTTCTTTGGCGGTTTTCAGGTGCAGATCCAGCCGTGCATCCACCGGATATTTGCCCAGGCGCAGCTTTTTGAATACGCCTTCCTGCACGCCGTCCCGTTTCCATACCAGCATGTCATGGGGTTTGACCCTGACAGGGTTTTCCAGAGACAGAAAGTTGGGATCATGTAGCTCCTGCTGCGCGGCCTCCCGACGCTGCTGTTGGCCGGGGGTTTTCTCTGCGGTCTTACGGATATCGGCCTTCGGTCTGGTTTTCAGGGGGCTGACATCCTGCATTTCCTGCAGGAAGAAGGAAAAATCGTCGTTACTCATCTCGCTCAACCGGTACGGCTGGAATCGCTAGGATAACAGAGTCATATCTCTGTGCAGAGTGTTATCCGTGGATCGCGTAAAGACGCTATACGAAAGTACCTCGTTTCTATAGCATTGCGCGCCGGATTTTATCGCCCTGCAAGAGTGACTCACTGCACAATGATCACCTTTTTTTCTGACCAACAGGCATTGCACCGCGATGTCAAAGAAGTGCTGAGTGGTGAGCTGGTACCCAGCTTCGAGGTCGCCCAGCGTACCGACATTGTTCTCAAAGCCATTGAGACGCGGGGACTCGGGCCTGTCATGGCACCGGCACAGTTTGATACCGATGCTGTGCTGACCGTCCATGATCCTGACTATGTCGCCTTCCTGCGTGGTGCCTGGGACGAATGGCATGCCCTGTTCCCCGATACGACACAGGCGATGCCTTACTGTTTTCCCGCCCGTGGTTTCCGGTCAATCTGTCCGGCGCACATTGAGGGCAGGCTGGGGTATTACTCCGCGGACCTGACTGCGGCCATTATGGCCGGTACCTGGGAGGCTGTCTGGGCATCCGTAGAGTGTGCCCTGTCAGGGCAGCAGCAGATTATTGCAGGGGAAAAGTCAGTATTCAGTCTTTGTCGTCCACCTGGACATCACGCAGGGCGTGACCAGATGGGTGGCTACTGTTACCTGAATAATGCCGCCATTGCGGCGCAGGCATACCGGGACAGCGGTTGCCTGCGTGTTGCGATACTCGATGTGGATTACCACCACGGCAATGGTACTCAGTCGATCTTCTATGACCGTGCCGATGTACTGTTTACCTCGATTCATGCCGATCCTGCGTGGGATTATCCCCATTACCTCGGATATCAGGATGAAATCGGTGTTGGTGATGGCAAAGGATACAACCTTAACCTGCCACTGCGGCTTAACAGTACCTGGGCAGACTACGAACCGGCACTACTGGCGGCGCTGGAGCGTATCGCCGTTTTTCAGCCAGATGTGCTGGTGGTATCGCTTGGGCTTGACAGCTATGAACACGATCCGATTTCCAGCTTCAAGCTCGATGCCGAAAAGTACACATTCATGGGACAACGGATCGCCGAGCTTGGCCTGCCCACCCAGTTTGTCTTTGAAGGCGGGTATGCAGTAGACGCCCTGGGTACCAATACCGTCAATGTGCTGGAAGGTTTCCAGCAGTACTGAATCCCGTAACCGGACCCGATGCCGTGATTATTCTTGATCACCCGTCGGGTTCGCTGTGTCTGTTGTGTTGTTTCAACAGGAGTGTCTATCGTTGAAAGCGTTGATTTCTGGTGTTTTGGCTGCAGTGAGTGTGGGATTGGCCGTGTCTGCCGTTGCGCAGGAACCGCCCCGTTTGAATGTGTATAACTGGTCCCACTATATTGCTGAAAATACGGTGTCTGACTTTGAGGCCGAAACCGGTATCAATGTTACGTATAGCCTGTACGACAGCAATGAAATGCTGGAAGGTAAGTTGCTGGCCAGCCGATCCGGTTTTGATGTTGTCGTGCCTTCAAGCTATTTCATTCCCAACCAGATCAAGGCCGGCGTTTACCAGGAACTGGACAGAAGCCGTATTCCTAACTGGCAGAACCTCGACCCGATTCTGATGGAAAAACTGGCTGCTTTTGACCCGGATAACCGTTATGCCATTCCCTACATGTGGGGCACTTCCGGCATTGGTTATAACGTCGAGAAGGTGCAGGCTGTTCTGGGAGATGAGGCGCCGCTGGATAGCTGGTCATTGATTCTTGAGCCTGAGAATATCAGTAAGTTGTCAGCCTGCGGTGTGGCCATCCTGGATGATCCCATGGATGTCTTGGCATCTATTCTGGTTTACCAAGGCAAGGATCCTAACAGCGAGAATCCTGAAGATTGGAAACAGGCTGGTGAACACCTCGCGAAGCTGGTTCCCCACGTTCGCTATTTCAGTTCCTCGCAGTTTGTGGATGGTCTGGCCAGCGGCGAACTGTGTGCAGTGCTGGGTTATTCCGGTGGTGTGCTGCAGGCAGCAGAAATGGCCAAAGGGAATGGCATGGATATCCGTTACTTCGTTCCAAAGGAAGGGGCTGCCGTCTGGTACGACGTTCTTGCGATGCCGAAAGACGCGCCAAATCCTGACAGCGCCTACCAGTTCCTGAACTATATCCTGGAGCCAAAGGTGACGGCGGATATCAGCAACACGGTGGCTTACGCCAATGCCAACCAGAAGGCGACACCGTACGTAAATGAGACCCTGCGTAATAACCCGGGTATCTATCCGACAGACACATTGTTGAATACGCTGTTTGTCGTGAAGGCACCGGAAAAGCGTATTGTTCGTACCGTCACCCGCGCCTGGAACCAGGCGAAGCGCACCAGCTGATTGTGTGATCGGCTGAACCGGTTATAGTAGATGCCGGTTCCCGCCTGCCAGTCATGCTGGCAGGCGGCCTGTGCTTCATCAAAGAATAATGATAACGAGGTACCACTGATGAAAACGCCGATCAGCCTGTGGATGGATGACCCAGCCATCCAGAGTCAGGCGCGCCCACGTCTGGAATCCAACCTTTCAGTCGATGTTGCCATCATCGGGGCCGGGTTTACCGGCTTATGGACCGCCTACTACCTGAAGAAACACAATCCTTCCCTGACCATTGCCATTGTTGAAGCCGAGTATGCCGGGTTTGGTGCCTCCGGACGCAATGGTGGCTGGTTGATAGGCGGCTTGATGGGGGAAGATCAGCTCCTCTCAACGTTACCGGAGGATGAGCGGCGGAATAAAAGACAGTTATTGTTTTCTATTCCGGATGAAGTGGCCGCAGTGCTGCACCAGGAGCAGATTGACTGCCATTATCGTAAGGGAGGCGTGATTTATGCCGCCGCCCGTTATTCTGAACAGGAAGTTCGGCTCAGGCAGTGGCTTGATGAACTCTACCATACAGGCTGCACTGAAGCGGATTTTGCCTGGCTGGCCCCCGAAGCATTGTCAGACAAGGTCAATGTATCCCAGGGGTTAGGCGCTATCTACTCTCCCCATTGTGCCACCATTCAACCGGCGCGCCTGGTACAGGGATTGGCAGAGGCTGTCGAGCGTCTGGGCGTGACTATTTATGAGCTGAGCCCCGTCACGGACTGGCAGCCTGGCAGGCTGACAACATCTGCTGGACAGGTCGAAGCCCAATGGATTGTTCCTGCCGTGGAAGGGTATGCCACAAGCTTATCGACACTGGGACGGTATCAGATTCCCGTTCAGAGCATGATTGTTGCGACAGCGCCAATTGGTGAGGCTATCTGGCAAAGCATTGGTTTACACCAGGGGGAAGCCTTTGCCGACAACAGCCGGATGGTCACCTATGCCCAGCGAACGAAAGACAATCGTCTGGTATTTGGCACCCGTGGTGGTTACCGGTTTGGCAGTCGGCTTCGGCATGATTTTCAGCTGTCCGCACAGGAAGTGGCGGAGCGCCGTACCTTACTGGAGGCCCTCTTTCCGGTTCTTAAAAATATTGAACTCACCCACGGCTGGGGAGGCAATCTCGGTATGGCGCGGGCTTTTCAGCCGCATATGCTCTGTGACGAGGAAAATGGTATTGCCCTTGCCGGTGGTTATGGCGGGGAGGGTGTCGGTGCCAGCAACCTGGCCGGCCGAACCCTGGCGGAGCTGATCACAGGGCAAACAACACAACTCACCGAACAACCCTGGGTGATAAAAGGTTCCGCGTCCAGACATCTGCGACGCTGGGAGCCAGAGCCTCTGCGCTGGCTGGGTTATCGTCTGATATTGGCGGCTTTATCGCGGGAAGAGGTAGTACTGTCGAATCTTGAAACGTCGCAGTGGCGTCGTCGTCTAGCGGTTGTTTTGTCAGACCAGTTGGAGAAACTGATGGATTGAGTCATAGAGACAGGTTCATGCCTGTTTCATCGGGCGGGTTGATGACAACATCCCGCGCTCGCGGGAACAGATTGAAGTCTGTCGCACTGGCTATGGTGTAAGCACCCATCTGGTGTCCAATCACGAGGTCTCCCATTGACAGGCGTGGTAGCCGGATATCCTCGGCAATCACATCAATACTGTCGCAGGTCGGGCCTGATAATACGGCGTGTTCCCGCTCATGTTGATCACTGAAGACTGTTAAAGGATAGCGTCTGTAGTCGTAAAGCTGGCCGCTGAAAGAGCCGTAAAGTCCGTCATCCAGATAATACCAGCAGCGGCCCTGCCGATGTGCTATGCCCATAATCGAACTGACTGATGTGGCGGCTGGCGCTGCAATATAACGGCCAGGCTCGGATATGACCTGTACATGAGCCGGCAGTGCGGTGAGCGCTGTACGGATTTTGCTGCAGAACGTATGAATGGACGGAACCTCGTCAATATAGGGTACGGGAAAACCACCGCCAATATTGAGGACTCCCAACCCCCGGCCATTCAGGTACTGGAGGGAATCGTTGATCAGGCCTGCGCAAGTGAGGATAGCGCGCACGTGGTTATCGGGATTGGGGCACTGCGAACCTGCGTGAAAGGAGAGCCCTTTCACGGTCATCCCCATGCGTTGCGACAGCTTTAGCAAAAGTGGCACCTGTTCCGGTGAACAACCAAACTTCCTGGAGAGATTGATGGGGGATGAGGGATTGGGAAAGCTCAACCGCAGTAACAAGGCCACACGCTGACGATAAGGGAGAAACTTCTCCATTTCCTGGGGGCTGTCTACGACAAATGTAGTGCATCCGAACCGCAGGGCTGAGCGAATATCAATATCCCGTTTGATGGGGTGGGTGTAGATGGTATGGCGTGGTGAAACTGCCATCTGGCGCAGCAAATCAATTTCACCACTGCTGGCCAGATCAAAGCCAGCGCCAGCCTGGGCCAGTGTTTTCAGAACGGACAGATGTGGCAGGGCCTTGATTGCAAAGTAATGCTGGACGCCGGGCAGCGCCTCACAAAGCTGCTGGTATTGTTGCAACACTTTGGCGCAATCAATGACCATCAGTGGGGAGCCGAAGTCAGTGACCAGTGACTGCCACTGGGTTGCAGCCGATGCCTGGGCTATTGTGATCGTATTCATGATGGCTTCATCAGTGAGAGAAATGAGGCAGGTAATGCAAAGGCGGCCTGATGTAATGTCGGCGTATAGTATTTCGTCGTAATACCTGAGGTGTTGTAGCGCGATGTCAGTGTCGTGAGAGGGGTAGCGCGTAAAGCATTGTTATCGGTTGCCCAGGCCAGCGTCATGAGTCCACCCACATAGGTGGGCACAGCGATGGTGTAGAACGTTGTATCTGAAAATAGCGAATGCAGACGATGTGCGGATGTTGCCAGCTCGTCAGGCTGCATAAAAGGGACACCGTTTTGGGCAACAAACAGGCCACCGGGTTTCAGGCAGTGTTTGCAGGCTTCATAAAACGTTAAACTGAACAGGACTTCGCCTGGACCGATAGGATCGGTACTGTCAGAAATGATGACATCGAAGCGCTGCTGTGTCTGGTTGACAAAAGCCATGCCATCATCAATGACCAGCGTCAGTCTGGGATCATCAAAGGCGCCCTGGCTGTGGCCTGGAAGGTATTCACGGCAGGTTTGGATGACAGCTTCATCAATTTCCACCTGGGTGATGCGTTTAACCGTTTGATGTTTCACCACTTCACGCAAGATGCCACCATCTCCCCCGCCGATAATCAGCACCTCCTGTGCATCACCATGAGAAAATAGTGGGACGTGGGTCAGCATCTCATGATAGATGAACTCATCCCCCTCAGTGGTCTGGATAATCCCATCCAACGCCATGATGCGGCCGAAGCGGGTATTCTCAAAAATCACCAGATGCTGATGAGGGGATTTATGCTCAAACAGTAGCCGGTTGATTGCGAAGGTCTGGCAGTAATCATCCAGTAGTGTTTCGTGAAACAGGTTCATGGTTGCACGATACCTCGCAATGCCTGGTGAATATCGACGCGTTGAGGGGAAAAGTTTCGCTTGAGAACCGTGATGGCCTGTTCCGGCGAGGCATCACCGCACATGAAAATATCAAAGGCGGCAAACTGTCGTTCAGGCCATGTATGGACACTGATGTGGGATTCTGCCAGTACTGCCACACCCGATATCCCGCCATTGACGGTGAAATGGTGTAGGTGGATATGTAGCAGTGTGGCACCACAGATATCGACACAATCCCGCAGGGTGTTTTCCATGATAGTGAGATTGTTGAGCGGCGCCGCCTCCCACAGATCCAGGATAAAGTGCTGGCCGGCAAAGACTTTGCCATCACGTTGAATAAAATGATCCTTTGACATCTTGGGGGAAGGTGAGTCGTGCCACTGGCTTGGTTGCCCGTTGAGAGCGGGTACAGCCTCTGGTGTCGTCGCAGGATGAATGGGCATCTGGTGTTGTCTCCCTGCATTTAATGGCTCGTTAACCGCCACGAGAACGACATGTTCAGAACTTATGGTGGTGTACAGGTTTCAGGAAATTATAAAAGTAGGCGTTCCCCGACGATTAGCCTGTTTTTTTTTAGGATGAAATGACGGAAGGTTGTGGAGACATCACGATATTCAGTTGGAAGTGTTTGACCTGTGCCCGGAGCTGTTGTTCAGCGGCACTTCGCAACAAGTGTACATCGTCGTTAGTAAGTGTGCTTTTACCTGTTGGTATAGCGAGCTCAATATTGACCCATAGCCAACGACCCAGACAGATGGTATGTATCTGATAGTGTAGAAGTCCGATTTTAGTTGCCGCGGCGGCCAGCGCTTGCTCCAGGGCGTGAGTGAGTCCCGGCTCTGCAATATCCTGCAGTAACAGCTGGCGAAAATTTTTTCGCAGTGTCGCCATAGGTAAGCGAATCAGGAAAACCAGCAGCAATAAGGTCAGCACGGAGTCAATATAGGGGGTGACCGGGTGGGTGTCTCCCATGAAACAGGCCAGTGCAAATGCCACCATGGCAGTCGCGCTCACAGAGGCATCCACCACCCACTCCTGATATTCAAAGTAGATAAGCGGTGACTGAATCTTGCGGTAAAGGTACAGGAAGCCAATGGCGGTTGCGCCACCGACCAGGGTCGAGAAGACTTCATAGATGAGTGCCAGGTCAAACGCTGGCAGGTTACCTCCCTGGACAATTTGATAGGCGGCAACCGACAGCAGGACACTGCACAGGGCCAGCAGGATCAGAGATTCAAAGAGCAACATCAGGGGTTCCAGCGTAGCAGAGCCAAAAGGTCGTTCCGCAGAAACCGGTAACTTCACCAGTCTGGCTACCCTGACGTTGGCCAGCATCGTCAGAGTACAGAGCAGCGAGTAGCCCCCATCCAGCATCACTGCGCGGGAGTCACTGCAGAGCGCGACAACAATACCGGTGATACCAAAAAACAGTTCCAGAACAACGGAATAACAGAGAATGTTCCGCTCGGTCAGCATAAGGTGTCAGGGCAGTTTTCAGCGAATAAGTGGGCAGGTGTTGTTAATTGTGATGGATTGGATCGTGTTATCTGAAACGGAACGTGAACGAGCGGTGAATGCTGGCATGCGTTATATCCTGTGGTTTTTGAAAGATGCCTGATTGGCAAGAACAGCATAGACAAGTTCATACAGGGGGAGGGGTTTATGCGGATTACGCTTCAGCACAAAGGTGCAAAACCAAAAAAGAAAGACGTGCCGGATGGTTACTCGCTATTTAACAACATCCATGTTGTTCACCGCTAAAAAACGGCATGCACCTCGTTAGAGCTTTCCACATTACAGACCGAATCATCTGCGCGCTGATACGTGGTACTGATCAGGCTGACGCTCCAGGCTGGCAGAAATCCATTAAGAAAACCGCTGACGCCAATCACGTTTTTGTCCTCTCCCTGACAGAACGTCATGTCAGTGAATACGCCACCTGACGTATCGCCTTTCCGGGTTCCGTTCAGCGTATAGCGGCTATAGGCTGTATTAGCATAGGCATTCTGAAATCGGGGATATACACCGGATCCATCACGCATTTGAAACTGGCTGGTTTTATCTGCCGACCAGGTTTTGTAATAGAAGCCGTCATCCACCACCTTGAAAAAGGCGTGTGGCTGCGCTTCGTCCGTCCAGCAGCCCTTTAGCCATGAAGGGGGGTGGATGGAGGCGTCAGGGATACCACGGTCAGAACGGATAGTGCTTTTTGTTTCTGAGTCGACGTCATCCGGAAAACCATCGGGGCTTGGCATATCTGAAAACGCAGGCACTGAAACCAGCAGTAAACACGCCAGACACTTTTTCATTCAAACCTCGCATTGCTTTGTTGAACAGGCGAGTGAAAAGATAGTTGAGTCGTTAGCTATACGACTGAACAATTCTTTATTAACGATCGATACGCGGTACTTAGATCCTGCTTCAGTGTTTTGTGGCCGTTAATCAGGTCATCCTTTTCCAATACAGCCTGTTCATCATCAATCTCATCCTTCCCGGCGATAGTGGGATAACCCTGCTGTGGTGTTTAAAGTGGTTTCTCACATCCCGATCCGTGATTGCCGCAGGATGTCAAAATCCGGCTGCAGCGTTGACCCCGGTCATCTTTTTGAACGACAAAATCCCGATAATGTCGATTGTCCAACAATCGACATATTAGAGAGTGAAACGTGATCAAGGGGATCCGTCTGTCTGGAACAGATAACGTAGCCACGTTGCTCCAGGATGCAGCGAAAGGCGAGACTGTAACAATTATTTCCGACCGGAATGAGGTACTGGGGACTGTAACGCTCCTGCAGGCGATTCCGTTCGGGAACAAAGTCGCCCTGAAGCCATTTGCGGAAGGGGACGAGTTGGTAAAAGGCGGCTGTCCGGTAGGCCGGGCGATCTGTGCGATTCCTGTGGGCCAGCTGGTGCATGTCCAGAATATCCGCAGCCTGCGGCTGGACATTCCGGAACCTGTAATCCGGGAAATTATCAAGCAGATGGCTATCGAGGAAGACGCAGCATGAAAACCTTCAAGGGCTACCAGCGTGCCGACGGTTCCGTCGGCATTCGTAACCATATCCTGATTATTGCCGTGGATGAGTGTGCCGAAGGGATCGCGCGCGCCATCAGCGATAAGGTTGCCAACAGTGTTGTCGTGACTAACTACAACACCTGCATGTACGGCGGCAACGAGGAAATGATTTCCACCATGATCAACACCGCCTGCAACCCGAACGTTGCCGGTGCGTTGGTGATCGCCATGGGTTGCGGCAGTATTGATCCGGAAATCGTCGCCGGGCCAATACGCGAGACCGGTCGTATGGTCGATACCCTCACCTGCATTAAGGCCAAGGGTACCCGTTCTACGATCAGCGTTGGTATTGAAAAGGCTTCCATCATCGCCAGGGAAGCAGAAGCCTGTGAACGCATTGATGCACCGATTGAAAAACTGTTCGTCGGCATTAAATGCGGTGGCTCCGACACCAGTTCCGGCATCGCCTCCAACCCCAGCGTTGGCCGTGCGGCTGACAAGCTGGTGGACATGGGCGCTTCGGCTGTCGCCGGTGAACTGCTGGAGCTGTTGGGTTGTGAAGATATCCTGCGCAACCGCGCCGTGACCCCGGAAGTGGCGGACAAGATCGAACGCCTGATCAGCGAAGAAGAAAAACGTTGGCATGTGGAAGGCACTGAAGTTGAAACCATGAGTATTGGTAACAGCGTCGGTGGCCTGACAACCCTGGAAGAAAAATCCCTGGGCGCCCTGGGCAAGACCGGCAGTCGTCCGATACAGGATGTACTGCGTATCAACTCCCGCCTGACCGACACGCGTCATGCGCCGGGTATGTACCTGTCTGAAGTCACCATGCTGTGTGGTGGCGCGGGCATGCATTTCGCGGCCCTGGGCTGCCAGGTGATCCTGTGGACGACAGGTGGTGCCGGGTTCAATAACCCGATCATTCCGGTTATCCGGGTCAGCGGTAACCACAACCTGATCAACGATGATATCGATATCGACGCCACCGGCATCATGCGTGGTGAAGACAGCATCGAAGCGGTATCTGAACGGATTATTGAAAAGCTGGAAGGCGTCGTTAACGGTGAGCAGACCGCCATCGAAGAGATCGGTTACGCCTACTGCACGCTTTACCAGAAAGACCAGCGCCTGGAAAAAATGCTCTGCATTGAGCCGGCCTGATACCCACAAATGATTCTGAATCCGGCGTCCTTAACGGATGCCGGAACAGGCACCGCTTTGCCCAAAGAAACGTTACGAGTGATTCGGGGTAGACAATGAAAATTACTGACATTGAGGTGATTCACCTGCGCGTTCCTGCGCCGGGTGAGGTCTGTGAATGGGGCGAAGACGCGATCATCGTCCGCGTGCATACCGATGAAGGCATTACCGGTATCGGCGAATCTGACAGTTCCCCGATGGTCATCAAGGCGCTGATTGAAACACCGAACTCCAACCTGTACTGCTACGGCCTGAAAGAACTGCTGATTGGCGAAAACCCGCTGGAAATCGCACGACTGTGGCAGAAAATGTATTGGTCTTCCAACTATGTTGGACGACGTGGTGCAGGTATTCACGCGATCAGTGCTATCGATATTGCCCTGTGGGATATCGCCGCGAAATATTACAACGTTCCCCTGCATACCCTGTTGGGTGGCAAGTTCCGTGATCGTATTCGTACTTACGGCACGTTTATTCCGGCAGATCATCCGGAAGACAACCGTGAGATTGCCCTGAAGCTGGTTGAGAAAGGCTTCAAGAGCCTGAAGTTCGGCGGTGGCGTTCTGGGTGATGATCCGGACACCGATTACCAGATCGTCAAACATGTCCGTGACGCGATTGGTTACGAGATTGAGCTACAGATCGATCTGGCCACCAAGTGGGGTACGGCCGGTCATGCGCTGCGGATGTGCAAGCGTCTGGAAGCGTTCGACCTGAACTGGATCGAAGAGCCTGTGCTAGCGGACGACATCAAGGGTTACACCAAGCTGGCAGCACAGGCGACCCAGAAGATTGCCGGCGGTGAAGCACTGACAACCCGTTACGAATTCAAGGATTTCCTTGAGCGTTTCGACCCCAATATCGTCCAGCCGGATATTACCCGCTGCGGCGGCATCACCGAGATGCGCAAGATCTACGACATGGCCCAGCTCAACGGTGTTCAGCTGATTCCCCACGGATTCAGTACCGGTATCCTGCTGGCGGCATCCGTGCATTTCCTGGCTTCCTGCGAGCATGGAACCCTGATGGAATACTCCGAGAGCACCAGCCCGCTGGTGAACGACAACGGACTTGTGGTCAATCCGATTGCGTTTAGTGACGGCTTCCTGGAAGTGCCGGATCGTCCGGGCCTGGGTATTGAGCTCAATGACGAGTTCATCAAGGAATTTCAGGTCAACTGATTTAACCGCCGCCTTCTTATGAGGGCGGTTTAATTCACTTCAATTAACCCTGTTTCGGGATTCAAACCCGGGTATCACCATGAACAGAACAGAATTAACCGGCGTTCTGGTAGCCATTCTCTGCGCTATCATCTGGGGTTCCTCTTATGTGTTCTCCGCCGTTTTGTCTGACAAGATTGACCCTGTCGTTTTTGCCATCATCCGTTATGGTCTGGCGTCACTGGGGCTTCTCGTTGTTTTTGCGTTTTCCAAAAAGAAAATTTGGCTGAACCTGAAAGATGCGCCGATCATGGCGGTCTCCGGCATTATTGCCCAGGCGGTATTCTTCTATACTTCCCTGCTGGCCCTGCGTTATATTTCTGCGTCTGAAGTCGGCGTAATCAACGGTATGATTCCGATCTTCACCCTGCTGGTGAGCATTGTCGTGTTTCGCAAGATTCCGACGGCCATCCAGACAGTGGGTGTTGCCCTGTCATTCATTGGCGCGTACTGCATCGCCAGTGACCCCGGTAACAAGTTCTCCGGTATTAACATCGGTCACGCCTACATGGTGATTGGTGTGATGGGCTTTGTGATCTCGACGTTTATCAACAAGCGTTTGGGTGACCGTTATGACGGCCTTTCTTCCATGATGTACCAGTTCATGTTTGCGACTGCCGCGCTGGTTATGGTGATGTTTGCTCAGGGAACCGACTTCTCTCAGGCGGCCATTATCTTTGATAACGGTTACTACCTGTTCTGCGCGCTGGCACTGGGTTTCCTGTGTTCGGGTGCGGCCTATGTCATGTACTTCTACTCCCTGCAGGCTGCGGGTGTAGAGCGTGCCAACATGGTTCAGAACCTGATTCCGTTGTCCGCCTATGTGCTGTCCATCTTTATGTTGGGCGAATCTGTGACGCTGCAGAAGAGCATGGGTATCCTGCTGGTTATCGTTTCCCTGTTCATCTTCAACATGACCAAGGAGCAGGTTATGGGCTTCTTCCGTCGTGAGCCGAAGCTGCCGATGCCTTCATAAGAAAACGGGGAATAATTTCCCCGTCGTTTACTGAAGCGCCTCTTGCTGGCGCTTCAATTTGTGTCCCAGTTCCGTAAATGTGCTGATATTGTCCCTTGCCAGTACGCCTGCCTGTTCAATATTGCCCTCACAGATGGCATCAACCAGTGTCTGGTGACTCAGCGCACTGTCGCGAATGCTGTAATCGTAGTGGGTCATTTGCATGTAAATGATCATCTGGTTGGCAACCATGTTATACATTTTGGCCAACCGTTGGCTCTCGCTCAGGTCGACAATTAGACGGTGTAATTCAAGATCCTGCTGGCTGACGTCATCAACATCGGCATCATCCCGTGCACACAGTGCCAGATAGCCATTGAAGAAGGCGATCAACCGGTCACGTTTCTCCTGGGTGATACGCTCGGCCGCCATTCTCGCGGCCTGGCTCTCCAGGGCAACACGCAGATGATAGATTTCCCACAGGTCATTGTCGTCCATTGTGATGACTTGCCAACCGGCATACGGCTTCTGGGATATCAGCCCTTCACTGGCCAATGTATTCAGAGCCATTCTGACGGTTGTCCGGGAGAGATCCAGGGTTTTGGCCAGGCTGCTTTCGACCAGTTTGTCGCCGGAGCGGTAATCCCCCGCGAGGATCTGCTCCCGAAGATAGTTGGCCGCTTGCTCTTCAAGACTTTGTTTCGATATTTTCATGGTGTTGCTATAGCCGCCATGGGGGGAAGTCACGTTATGGAAATTGGGTGCCGGCACCTGTTTGCGGCAGGGACTCGTGACTTTTCGTGGATTCCTGATGGGTGCACATTGCATTTGGCGCAGCATGATACAGGATTTTGCCGTGGACGTGGTGTTGATTAAGCGGAGATTGTTAAAGAAAAACACGGTTTTTCTATAACCATGGAACGAAGAGAAGTGGAAGTGAAAATGTCTGACTGGTTATATCAGTTAGTTATGTTTAAATATTTAATATTTCCAATATTTAATATTTAAAAATTCCTTTGTTTTTTAATAATAAAACGCTGTTTTTGAATTGACTTAATGTTCTTGTTTTAATAGCTTATATGATTCCATTAATAAGAGGCTTCTTTTTATTTGTCTTTGTGATTTTTCAATTCATCGCTCGTTGAGTTGCCATGGAGGGTGTGTATGCCGTTACCGTCTATTCGAACGAGCAGGGGAGTTACCCTTGTTGAGATGTCATTTGTTTTACTCATTATTGTTGCCATCGTTGCAATGGCCTTTTATTCCTACAAAGTTTACAGCGGGAATCCCAGACATATGGAAGCCGCTTTGCTGGCGCATGAAATCAAACAGGATGTTAATCTTAAGCACCAGACGAAGCGCGAATTACCCGAACCTTATGTATTAAGTCATGTGAGTCGGAAAACGGTTTCGGGTGCCGAGGTCATCAGAGATGGAAGCTCGGGCGTGAGGGTGAATGTCTATCTGAAAGGGGATTCAGCCAATACGGCAACAGGCAGCCAGGTTTATACGTTGTATGGGAACCTTGTGAATGATGAGCTGGCATGGGTGGATTGCGGTAAAGACTGCGTGAAAAATGCCGTTGATATCCCGCCAGCTGCGCCTGTGCCTCCTGTTGCCGGTGGCAACAATAATGGTGGTAATGGCGGCACAGGAGCAGGGGATGATGGTACTGGTTCGGGTGGGCCTGTGATTGATCCTCCAACCGGTATCAGTGCATATTCTGGTTTGATCTGGCAAGAGTTTTCCGGACACTTTTTTACGCTGCCTTGGCAAGTTCCTGTTCATACTTGAAAGGTGCCAAGTA